>VGYP01000153.1 GCA_016872955.1 Planctomycetota bacterium | reverse complement strand
GCCGTCGTGTTCGGCGGCTTGTGGATCGTCTGGCCGCGGCAGACCGCCCGGCTGGTGGCCCGCGCCGTCAATGCCTACGTCGAGCCGGCCGACGCCACCGGCGAGGTGCTCGCCGTCGAGCCCGGCGACGCCGTCGTGGTCGACGGCTCACGGCTGGAGATCCGGGCGACCGTCCGCGGCGTGCGCGCCCGCTCGGTGCGGCTCGTGACCTCGGGCGCCGGCGCGGACGCCGGCCGCGGCATGGACCGGCGGGTGCGCGGCACGGCGGATGACGCCGAGGCCTTCTCCGTGGCACTCGCCGACGTGCGCGCCCCGTTCCGCTACCGCGTTGTCGTCGACGGCCACGTGCGCAGCCCCGAGTACGAGGTCACCGTCACCTCGCCCCCGCAGGTGACGGCGCTCGACGTGGCCTACGAGTATCCGCCCCACACCGGCCTGCCGGCCCGCCGCGTCGCCGACCCGGAGGCGATCGAGGGGCCGCCGGGCACCGAGGTGCGGATCACGGCGGCCTTCAACCGGCCGCTGACGGAGGCGGTGCTGTTGGTGGACGGCGCACCGGTCGCCGAGGCGGGCGGGCCGGAGGCCGGGGGGGAGCGGGCCGGCTGGCGGATCGTGCTCCCGCCGGGGGCTGACGGCGCCTGGCGGCTGCGGGTGGCCGACGCGCATGGCAATGCCCTGCAGACCGACTCGCGGCCCCTGAAGACGATCGACGACCGCGTGCCGACGGTGGCGATCCTCGAGCCCGTGCAGCCGGTCAACCAGGCCGGCAAGCCGGAGCCGCTGCACATCTCCCCCACCGACCGCCTGCCGATCGCCTACCGCGCCGAGGACGACTGGGGCGTCGCCTCGGCCGCGCTCGTGCTGGAGCTGGGCCCGGGCGACGAGCGGGTGATCCCGATCGCCGCGCCGCAGCCGAGCGAGTTGGCGGAACGCACCTGGACGGGCCGGGCGCTGCTCGACCTCGGCGACCTGGGGATTCCCCACCTCGCCCGGTTCAACCTGTTCGTGGAGGTGACCGACGAGTTTCCGGAGATCTACGGCGGGCCGCAGCGGGGCCGCTCACCGCCACTGGTCATTTGGCTCGACCAGGGGCAGTCCCGCTGGTCGGCCCGCGCGGTCGAGGCGCGGATGCGGCTGGTGCTCGCCGGCCTCGCCGAGGCGCTCGACGCGCTCACCGGCGCCAAGAACACCGTCACCGCGCTGCGGCCGATCGTGGAGAAGGAGCGGCTGCGGCTCGAGAAGCCGACGGCCGACCAGCTCGTCAACGCCACGCGGGCGACCGGCCGGGCCGAGGCCGTGCTCACGCGGGTGGGCGAGGAGGACGCGATCCCCGACTTCCCGGCCGTGGCGGCCGGGGCGCTGGCCGTCGTCGCCGAGCACGTCGGCCCGGCGCGGCAGGATCTGGAAATCGTGCCGCTGGCCACCGCCAAGCCCGAGCAGCTCACGGTGCTCGAGCGGGCGGAGACCAGGCTCGTGGCCGCCATCGAGGCGGTCAAGAAACTGATTGAGCAGGCGCAGACGCAGCGCGAGGAGCTGCAGCGGAAGCGGGAGCTCGCCGCCGAGGCGGCCGACCTCGCCGACGAGCAGGGGCGGCTGCGCGAGGCCACGCCCGCCCCCGGTGCCACGCCGACGCCGGAGGAGATCGCCCGCCAAGTGGCCGAGCGGCTCCTCGAGGCGCAGCGCCAGATCCACGCCGACGCCTCCCGGCTCTCGGCCGACGTGGGGACCTCCGGCTACAACGCCTCCAACGAGCACGGCGAGGGGACGGAGCAGGCTCGGCTAGCCGCCGGCGAGCTGGCGGGCGACCGGTTCGAGCAGGCGGCCGGGTACGGCAAGGCGGCGGAGGAGAAGTTCGACCAGCTCAAGGGGAAGCTCGCCGCGCACACGCCGGCCCAGCCGCGGCAGCCGGGCGACGTGCCGCTCGACGAACGGGCGGCCCGGCTGGCCCGGCGGCAGCAGAAGGTCAACGCGGCGCTCGACGCCCTGCGCCGCGGGGATCTCGCCAAGTCGCTCGAGGCGCTGCAGCAGGACGTCGCCGAGCGCTCGGCCGACCTGGCCGCCGACGCCGCCCGGGCCCGCTCCGAGCTCGGGGCCAAGGGGAACCTCTCGGGGCCGGAGATGTCTCCCTCCGAGCTCGCCCAGGCCGCCGAAGCCGCCCTGCAGGCGGCCAAGCAGATGCCGCACATCAACAACATCCCCAAGATCAGCCCGCTCAAGTTCCTCGACGGCAAGCAGTCGCCGTCGGACAAGGGGGGCAACCCGGACGGCGGCCAGGGCACCCAGGGGGGCGGCAGCAACACCGGCGCCGGCAGCTCCAAGAGCCCGTCCCCGTCGAACAACAACGTCAACCAGACGATCGCCAAGGGGAAGAACCTCGGCAAGGCGACGCTCACCGCCGAGGCGCTGCTCAACCAGAAGCCCTCGGGGCCGGTGCGCTCCGGCGGCAGCGGCACGGAACTGCAGGCCGACGCCGAGGAGCTCCTGCGCAAGGGGCTCGCCGTGCTGATGGCCGACGACAACCCGCTGGCCAAGGGGTTTGGCGGCTTCGGCGGCGGGCCGCCGGACGTGCCCGTGCCCCCCACGGCGCCCAAGGAGTTCTCGGCGCAGTCGAACGGCCAGCCGCCCCAGAACCCGGGGAGCCAGCCGGGCCAGGGCGGGCCGCCCGGCCCGGCGCAGGGCGCGGGCACCGGCGCCACGCTCGGCCCCGGCGGCGGGCAGGTGCCCGCGCAGTTGGCGCTCTTGGGAATCTCGGGCGAGGAGTGGCTGCGGCTGCCGAGCGACCTGCGCAGCGAGATGCTCCAGGCCGCCGACGACCGCGTGCCCGCCGCCTACCGGGCGCTCGTGCAGCGCTACTTCCGCGAGCTCGTCCGCCGCGGCAGCCCGACGAAGCCGAAGCCCTGACCGAGAGGAACACCGTCGCCATGCGTCGCCCGCCGCTCGTCGCGCTCCTCGCGATCCCCGTGCTCCTCGCGCTCGTTCCCGTGCCCCGCACCGCGCGGGCCGACGAGGAATCGCCCCGGCTGCGCGCCTGGCACGACGAGATCGACCGCTCGATCGACGCCGGGCTGGCGTTCCTGGTGCGCAAGCAGCAGACCTGCCCGCGGGGCGACGGCTCGTTCGAGGACTGGAACGGCGAGACCAACGCCATCGCCGGGCTCACCGGCATGGCCTGCCTCGCCAAGGGGCACCTCCCCGGCGACTCGCCGCACGGCCGCCTCGTCGAGCGCACCATCGACTACATCGTCGGCACGCAGTCGGACACCGGCTACCTGGGGGTGCGCGGCTGCAAGATGTACGGCCACGCCATCGCCACGCTCTATCTCTCGGAGGTGTCGGGGATGATCGATCCGGCCCGCCAGGCGCGGATCGACCCGGTCCTCGCCCGGGCCGCGAAGGTGATCCTCGACGCCCAGGCGGCCAACCCGATGGGCGCCTGGCGCTACGAGCCGACGAGCACCGACGCCGACATCTCGGTGACCGGCTGGAACCTGATGGCGCTGCGGTCGCTGCGGCTCAATGGCGCCGGCGTCCCCAAGGCGGCGATCGACCGGGCGCTGTCGTTCGTGGACAGCTGCACGGAGCCGGGCGGAGGCGGGGGCTACTTCTATCACACTCCCTCCTGGTATCGACGGGGCTACTGGCTCGGCGGCCCGGCCAACGCGGCCCGCACGAGCGTGGCCCTGCTCTGCCGCGAGCTCTCCGGCCTGCACGGCGACCAGCGCAGCGAGAAGGCGGCCGACTGGCTCGCCGCCATGCTGGCGGGGATGCGCGGCGAGGACTACAACGACCCGTACACGATGTACTACGCCGCGCAGGCGTTGTTCCAGGTCGGCGGCCCGCGCTGGGAGGCGTTCGCCGAGCGGCTCTACAAGCACGCCGTCGAGCAGCAGCAGCCCGACGGCTCCTGGCAGATGAAGCCGGAGCAGGGACAGGTCTACCCGACGGCGATGATGGTGCTCGCGCTGACGGTCACCTACCGCCAGCTGCCGATCTACCAGCGGTAGCCGGCCGCAGCAGCAGCCAGGTGGTGCCGGCGGGGGGCCCGTGCACGGCGCCGGCGTCGATCCGCCGGGCCGGCTCGGCGGCCACCCAGCGGCCCGTCGCGGCATCGAACCGCTCGAGCGGCACGTCGGCGGCGGTGACGATCTCGGCCACCGTGGCCGCCGCCCCCCGCTCGGCCGGCAGCATGACGTCGGCGACGAGGGCGTGGCCGGGGCCGTCGCCGGCGGTGAACAGGCCGATCACGAGGCCGGCGGCGGCACGGCGGATCCAGTGGTCCGCCGGAAGCGGCGCCGTCGCGTCCCCCGGCCGGCAGACGGCCGCCGACTCGAGGCCCAGCAGCACCGGCCCCACGGCGGCGAGCTCCGCGTTGACCGTCGCCACGTCGCGGTTCTCCGCCCGCCAGCCCCACCACTGGATCCCGCGCGCGCCGTGGGCGAGGGCCGCGAACACACTCGCGCGGATCTTCGCCAGGTTGTCGGGGGGCAGGGGCCCGTTGGGAACGCTCCCCGCCTCGACCCACACCCAGAGCGGGATCCCGGCCTCGGCGGCGGCGGCCCGGTACTTCGCCAGCAGGTCGAGGAACGGCTCCCGCCCGGCCCACCACTGGTAGTAGTCGTAGCTCAACAGCCGCGGCCGGGCGACGCGGATGAACTCCCGCGGGTCGTCGAGCTCGTTGAGGTTCACGTAGGCGGGCCGCGTGCCATCGAGGGCGTGGAAGGCCGCCACCTTGGCGGCCACGTCGGCGTAGGGGATTGCCTTGCGGGCCGGCTCGTCGAGCACGAACCAGGCGCGCACGGCCGGGTCGTCCCGCCAGGGCTCGGCCGCCTCCGGGGCGACGGCCAGGAGCGCCTCCAGGCCCGCCGCGCGGACGGCCGCCATCTGCTCCGGCACGGCGATCACCATGGTGAAGCCGTCGGCGAGGAACAGCCGGAAGCGGTCCTCCTCGGCCGGGAAGCCCCAGTGGCCGATCGGGAACCGCTCCGCCCCGGCCGGCTTCGCACGGGGGCTGGCCGGCCGCACACCGGCGGCGACCGGTTCCGCGCCGGCGCAGACGGGGGCCCGCAGCAGCACGAGCACGAGCATGAGCATGACACGCCGCCCGATCATCGCCTCCTCCCCTCCAGCCCCGGCCAGTTCACCCCCCAGGTGCGGGCCACCACGAGCACGAGCACGGCCGCGGCCACCATCAGCACCGACACCGCCACCGCGGCCCGCAGGTTGCCGATCGAGAGCTCGAGGAACACGGTCGTGGAGAGCACCTCGGTCTTCATCCGCGTGGCCCCCGCGAACACCAGCAGCGGCCCGAACTCCCCCAGCGCCCGCGCCCAGGCGATCGTGCCGGCGCTGAGGATCGTCTGGGCCGTCTGCGGGAGCACGACGCGGGAGAAGGCCTGGGCCCGCGTGCAGCCGAGCGTCAGCGCCACCTGCTCCTGCCGCGGGTCGATCTGGTCGAAGCCGGCCCGCATGATCCGCGCCGCGAAGGCGGCCGAGACCATGAACTGGGCGAGGATCACGGCGGGCACCTGGAACACGACCCGGTCGGCGACGGCCCGGAAGGGCCAGAACTGGAACAGGATCAGCAGGCTGATGCCGAGCACCAGCGGGGGCAGGACGATGGGGATGTCGAGCAGCGCGTCGACCAGGGCGCGGCCGCGGAAGTCGTGCCGCGCGAGCAGGTAGCCCAGCGGCACGGCGACGACCAGCGCCAGCAGCGTCGTCACCGCGCAGGAGACCATCGTCAGGGCGAAGGAATGGCGGATGGCGGGATCGGCAAACACGGCGGCCAGCGCGTGCCCGGCGTTCCAGAAGGGCTGCAGCACGCCCAGCGGCGCCGGCGGCGCGCCGGCGGCCGTCGCGAGGTAGGCGACGTCGGCCACGAGCAGGGCGGCGAGGGCCACCACGTACGAGCCGCCGAGCGTCCCCAGCAGCGCCAGGAAACCGCCGTCGGCACGGCGGATGCGGACGGCCGCGGCTGCACCGGAGGACGGGCCGGGGGGCGCGGGCGTCATGGCGCGGCCGGGGCCGGGGCGTCGTGCCGCCAGCGGAAGCCGGCGGCCTCGAACTCGGCGCGGCCGTGCGTCACCGCCTGCATCAGCCGGCGCGAAAGCCACTTGTAGTCGCTCCGCCGGGCGATGCCGAACGGCTGCACGGCCGTGGCCTCGGGGACGGCGACGCGGATCATCTCCACGCCGTCTCCCGCCAGCCGGACGTCGGACTCGTAGACGAAGGCGGCGTCCACGGCACCGGTGGTCACCATCGGCAGGAGCAGCGCCGAGCTGCACGTCTCGGCGACGACGTTGGGCATGATCGCATCGAGCAGCCCCTCGGCCTGGAGCAGCTGCCGGGTGAGCACGCCGATCGTGCACTGCTTCGGCTGACCGACGGCCAGCCGCAGGCCCGGGGCGGCGAGGTCCGCGATCGTGGCGATGCGCTTGGGATTGCCCGCGCCGACGGCGATCACCACCTCGGTCTCGGAGACGTCGACGTCCTCCTGGAACAGGCCGCCGACCTCGTCGAGGTAGTAGCGGTCACAGGCCATGTAGGCGTCGGGGAAGCCGCGGCCCTGCTGCCACTCGGCGATCGCCCGCATCTGCCCGGTGAGGATCCCGCAGCCGTTGTAGACGGTGTTCACCCGCACCCCCTCGCGCCGCTCGAAGGCCGCGAGGATCGGCTCGACGGCCCGGCGGTTGACCGCGCCACAGTAGAACGTGAGCTCGGGCCGCACCGCCCAGGGATCGCCGTCGATGACGTCGTAGCGGGCGGCACGGAACGCCTCCAGCCCGCGGTCGCGGGCCGTCAGGTAGCGGGCGAACCGCAGCGCGGCC
>VGYP01000152.1 GCA_016872955.1 Planctomycetota bacterium | reverse complement strand
CCTGTGTTGGGAGCAAATCACTCGTGCCGGCGATGCCGCCCTTCACCACGAGCGAAACGAGGTTGTGAGCGGCTCCAATCGTCGCACTGCCCGCACCCTCACCTCCAATGACGCTGCCTCCCACGGTCGCATTGGCGATCGAGCCGCCCGGGCTCAACACGCTGCCGCTGAGTTTCCCAAGACCACCAACCACGTTTTGGCCGACCGAGACGGTGCCGAGTTCGGAAACGCCGAGCAGGCAACTGCTGGTCTCCCCTGCACCCCCGGTCAGCGAGCCCTTGACGACGACCCGCTTCAGGACGTTCGCGGCAATGCTCCCGCTCCTCGAGCCCGCGCCGCCCGTCACGTTTCCGCCCACGGAAACGAAGCCGATCGCCTCACCGAAAACGATCCCGCTGCCGAGGTTGCCGGTTCCTCCTATGACCGACCCCTGGATTACCACCCTGTCCGTGGTACCGGTTTCATTCGAGATTTTGCCGCTCAGATCGCCCGACCCGCCCTTGAGCGATCCGCGCACCACCACGGCACGAATCCTGCCCGCCGCGGACACCTGCATCAACGAGCCGCTGGCGTTGCCACTGCCGCCCACGATTGATCCCGCGACCGATGCGGTGCCCATCGACCCGAGCGAGCCTACCACGCCGCTAAAGAGTCCTGACCCACCGAGAAGCGAACCGCCAAGTGAGATTCTCTTGGTCCTCCGCGTCAGGACGATTCCGCTCTGCTCTCCTGTGCCCCCACGCACATCGCCACCGATTGTCACAGACGGCGAACCTATGCCGCCGACGCCGAAGATTGCGCCCGAATCCTTGCCGTCACCGCCGCCGATACTCCCGCCGATCGTCACGTTGCCGATGCCAGCGGCAGTCGAACTGACAGATATGATCGTGACACCGCCCGACTGAAGTCCCTTGCCGCCGAGGACATCGCGAGCGACTCTCAACAAGCTGATCGCGTTCTGCGCAGATATGAGTCCACTCTGCTCACCGTCGCCGCCGAGGATGGAGTTGCCTACGGTCACACTCGCGATCGCGTCGCTACTCGAGATGCTCGCTGATCGCTTGCCCCCGCCTCCGACGATGCTGCCGCCGATCTTGACTGCGCCGATGGTGTCGCCGCCGATCCGTCCGGAATCACCCGCGTCGCCGCCGACGAGCGATCCGCCGATCGTCACTTTGCCGATGCCGCCTCCGATCATCGCCACCCCGGCCTGCTGGACGTCACCCTTGACCGTGAGCGTCTTCAGGTCGCCGCGGATCGTCGAGGCGAGATTGGGCGCGCCGGTCGTCGTGCCGTAGCGGCCCAGCGATGCGACGGCTAGCGATACGACACCGGCCGTAGCAGAAACCGTGTCGCCGGCGACGATGCGGCCGAGGTCACCATTGATCGACACCTTGCCGAGATCGACGTTCGCGGCGTCGATCTGGCCCACGGCGGCCTGGCCGTCGCCGCCGCCGGCCTTCTTGACCGAGAGCGTGACGTTGGTGCCGGCGAAGACCGGATTCGCCGCGAGGTTCACAGTCTGCAGTTGCCCCGACGTGCCGGCCGAGAGCGTGACCGCGGCCGCAAGGTCGGCGTTGCCGCCCTTGGAAGACCTCAGCGTGACAAGGTCACCGTCGATATCGGTGTAGCTGAACAGGCCGGCTAGCGCGAGCCGCGGCTCGAGCCAGTCGCAGGAAAGACGCTCCAGCGTCGAATGGAGTTGCATGGTGGAAACTCCGACGATCGTGTGGGTCCGACTCAAGGAAGGAAAAGATCAAACAATAACCCGGCCAATGGCACTTCTGCAACGATCCTCGGGCTGACGCACTGTCCTTGGGCAGCGACATTTGGGCGTGTCGGCCGTCCGGTGGCGGTTCGCCAAAACGCCGCTTATCCCCCTGCGGTGGCGTTTTTCGCGCGTCTGCGCCGACCACGTCCCAGTTCACAGTTTCCCGACATGCGTGGGTCGCCTCCGGCTTGACGCAGAGGCTGTGAATGTCGATCGCGGGCAGCTCGTCGGGCGACACCTGAACCGCTTCGCGGTCGTCATGCGCCTGGACGAGTTCGCCCCAGTCGGCGGGCGGGCCGCGGGCGGGAGAGACGGGCGGCGGCTCGAACGGTTCGTCGAGATGCGTGAGGATTTTCCGGATCGGCCCCGGCTCCGTGATGGACGCGATCAGCCGGATGTCGCCCCCGCAGTTTGGGCACTCAAGTGGAAACTCCTCCCCCACCCGGGCCATGAGTTACCTCCACGCTGACCAGCGCCGGACCGATTCCGTGGCCGGTAGCGTCGGCGATCGCCAACGCGAATCGGCCTGCGGAGAGCGGCAGGAAGTCGAAGAAATCACCGCCGGTCTCGTCGGCCGGACCGCTCCAGCCGGCGATATCGAAGCCGGGCACCTGCGGTTCCTCACGGGGCAGGAGTCCCTGCTGAATCGACCGGGCGATGCTCAAATCGCGTTCGATTCGTCGCTTCTCGGCGACGTGGTCGAGAAGCCGCTGCCGCTGGATCGCCACGCCCGCCTGGCTCCCCAGAAACCCCGCGATCTCCTCGTCGCGACCGTCGAAGGCGCCGCACCGCTTGTTGAGCAGCTGGAGCACGCCCACGGGAGTGTCGTCGTGCTCCGCGAGCCGCACGGCCAGCATGCTCCGCGTGCGGAAACCGCTGGCCCGGTCGAAGTCGGGATTGAATCTGGGATCGGCATACGCATCCAGCAGGTTCACCGTCGCCCCGGTCTTCACCACGTCTCCCGCGATCCCGCGGGTGGCGGGAAACCGGATCACCGAGATCGGCGAGTCCGCGATCCCGGTGGCGATCCGACTGCAGAGTTCATCGGCAGCGGCGTCGTAGAGAAACACGGTGGCCCGCTCGCAATCCAGCAGAGAAGTCGCCGCATCGACGATCGCAGCCAGCATCGTGTCGAGGTCGACCGTGGCGCCAAGTCGCCGGGCCACGCCGAGCAGCCGCTCGAGGTCGACGACGCGCTCGGGAAGTGACTTGTTGTGCCTCATCCGACTGACACTCCATCGTTAGCAGCCCCGGCCCAGAGGCGGGAGTTGCATTTCCCGGCGACGACCGAAGAATCTGCCGGAAATGCCCGCTCCTGTCACCTCCCCGTCGCCGAGTCGGCCATGAGCAGCCGCTGGCTCCTGCTGGCCGTGCCGCTGGCCCTCGGCCTCGCCTGGGGCGAGGCCGAGCCGCTGGCGGTGTTCGCCGCCTGCCTGGTCGCGATCGTGCCGCTGGTCGGGCTGATCGGCGATGCCACGGAGCGGATCGCCTCGCGGCTCGGGCCCACTCTCGGCGGCCTGTTCAACTCGACGCTCAACAACCTTCCGGAACTCATCATCGGCGGCGTCGCGCTGTCCAACGGCCTCGCACCCGTCGTGAAGGCGTCGCTGACGGGGGCGATCCTCGCGAACCTGCTCGTCAGTTTGGGTCTCGCGCTGATCGTCGGCGGGCTGCGACACGGCCCACAGCAGTTCGACCCCCGGCGGCTCGCCGTCAACGGCTCCATGCTGATGATCTGTGCCTTCTGCTTCATCGTGCCGGCGATGTTCAGCATCGGCACCCCGGAGGGCACCCGCGACCTGTCGTTCGAGATGTCGTTCGTGCTGGTGGGGATGTACCTGATGAACGTCGCAGTGACGCTGCTCGGCGGCGGGGGCGGCACGAGCCTGCCGGACGATGCCGACCTCGCCGAGGGACACGCCGCCATGCCGATCTGGGCGGGCCTCGGCGTGCTCGTCGCCGCGGCCGGCTGCCTGGGTGTGATCACCGAGGCGCTCTCGCACGCGCTCGAACCGACTGCCCGCCTGCTCGGCCTCTCCAACACGTTCAGCGGCCTGGTGCTCCTGGGGGGCGCGGGCAGTCTCGGCGAGGTTCTGTCCGGCTGCCAGTTCGCCCGCCGCGGAAGGCCGTCGCTCGTCCTGGCCGCCACGGTGGGCTCGACGATCCAGTTGGTCCTGCTCGTGGCCCCGCTCCTGGTGTTCGCGGGGCGGCTGATGGGTCAGCCGATGGATTTGGCATTCACGGGCTTTGAAGTGGCGGCCATCGTCCTGGCGACCCTCATTACCCGCGAACTGATCGAGGACGGCACGGCGACGTGGTTCGAGGGCTTCTTGCTGCTCGGCGTCTACCTGATTCTGGCGATCGGGTTCTATCACCTGCCCGCGTGAGCCGCCGCACCGGACCGGGGTCGAGCATGGTGGAGATCCGAGGCGAGGGAATACGCCCGTGGACCCGCGAGCGTGTGCCGAACCCCACGCATCGACGTTCGAGCGAGCCCAGCCGTCGCGACACGCATCGGGGCCCTAGTGTCCTGACCTGGAAGGTCGTTTGCAAACATTTGCGACGCGCTCGAGGATCGTATCTGCCGTAGCCGTCCACGCGAATGGCTTCGGCTTCTTGTTGTGCTCGTCAAGGTAGTCGTGGATGGCCTGTTCGAGAGCGGCGACACTGTGGAAGGCGCTGCGGCGAATTCACCGCGTCGTGATCTCGGCGAAGAACCGTTCGATCTGGTTGAGCCAACTCGCACTCGTCGGCGTGAAGTGAACGTAGTAATCGGGGTGGCGTTGAAACCACCGCCGCACGGCCGGGGTCTTGTGCGTAGCGTAGTTGTCCATCACGAGGTGAACCTCCTGCCCGGGCTGCTTGTCGAGCGTCCTGTCGAGATGCCGCAGGAAGGCGAGAAACTCCTGGTACCGGTGCTTCCGGAGGCGCTTGCCGATCACGGCTCCGGTGGCGACATCGAGGGCGGTAAAGAGGCTTGTCGTGCCGTGCCGGTCGTAGTCGTGCGTCCGCCGCTCGGGAGAGCCGGGCTGCAACGGCAGCAGCGGCTGCGAGCGATCGAGTGCCTGCACCTGGCTCTTTTCGTCGACATAGAGCACCAAGGCATGGTCTGGAGGGCTCATGTACAGGCCGACGACGTCACGAACCTTGTCGACGAACTGTGGGTCTTCGCTGATCTTGAACGTGCTCTCGCGATGGGGCTGGAGGCCGAAAGCCCTCCCATTCCGGCTGATTGCCGTCTGGATTCGCTATGCACTGAGCACTGGGATGAGATCGTCGACACGCACTTACCGTCGAGCATCTCCCACCTATTCATCTTCGACGGCGAGCAGATCGCGGCCCTAGCCGAACAGTCCAGCGCTGCGGCGATCCTAATCGCAGCTGTGTACTCGCTTCTTGGACTGGAGCTTGTTGATCGACTACAGGCGGCTCGGCAAGCGTTAGAGCGTTGCAAACAGACTACAGCACTTGACTCCGCCGCCGTCTCGCAACTCAAAGCGCTCGGCGAGGATCGCGATGGCAACGATCGGCTTGAGGAGAGCTTGGTCACCCAACGTGGCGAGCTTACAAACGTGTTGCATCGCTTGCAGAAAATGTTGGCTGATCACGAAGCTGAGTTCCGGGCCAGGGGCGGCATGGTGTACGAAAAACAGCAGGCGCTACAAACGCAACTGAACGCCTTGATGGCAGAGCAGCAGGTCTACGAGGGAGGAGCGTCGGCAGTTGGCTGCAGGTGCACTCCCGCTTGCCATGGTCGCCTCCCAACTTGAGCGTGCGGCGCGGCAAGCGAGTGCTGAAATCGCCGCAAAAAGAAATGCAAGTCTCGTGGGCCAACTCGCTCAGCGAGACGAGATCGGGCGTGGCGGGTTCCGCGGTGGTACCCAAAACCTCACCCCATTGCGATCAGCGCCCACCAATCAAAACGTATTTGCTGCACCGAGCTGAAAGGATGTGGCTGGCCCAGAAGCGTCGGTCCCCGTGTTCCAGTTGCCGAACAGAGAGAGTCGATCGCTTGGAAACCAGATGAAACCACCACCGACCACGGTCTGGGCCGACAGTCTGGGGAGGGCCGACTCGTTGTGAAATCCGTGGACAAAGACCTGAAAGTCATCAGTGACTTCCTTGGTGAAAGCCCACTGAATGATGTCGATGGGCACGAAGCCATCCTGGCTCGAGTCGGCGGCTACGCCGACGTTGTATTCGGCGGTGATGCCCCACAAGAGCGTGTTGCGAAAGAGCATCATGAGCCCTGGTTGCGTGCCGCTCGAGAATGCTGGCGAAGCCCACGGTGTTTGCACGAACCCTTCAAAACCGACGGCAGGCAAAAACCAGTCCTGATTCTCCTCCCACAGGTGGATCTTCGTGTCGAAGATGAGTGGTGAAAAACCGGTTGTCTCGCCCCGGCCAAGCCTGGCGGCCTGCCAGGTGAAGCCGCTCGAAAAGATTCGAAACTCGAAACGATCGGTGAGTCCCATTCGGAGGAGGAACTCGGCGTTGTATGTCTGCGGCTGCATGCCTCTGATCGCCGATGTGTAGAAGACAGGGCTGTACTCCAGATAGATGCCACCGCGCGGGAGCGTGTCAGGGCTGTTGGGATAGTTCGCGGTGTCGGGGCCCGGCTCACGGATCGTGAGCGGCTCGCGGGACACGTCTGGATCAATGCCTTCGGGGAAGGCCTCGGCAAGGAAGCGGGTCCACGGGTGATCGGCGTTGAGCGCTGGGTCAAACGGCACCTCCGCCACAGCGAGCCGTAGCCACACGCAGATCGCGCTCGCCAGGATGAGCAGGCGAACGCACCACAAGCGTCGGAGTGAGTGAGCGATGGGCATGGCAACCAGCGACCACCGAGGAGTTGGGCGGGGGTGCGGGCTGGAGAAAATGGCACGGTAGGGCAGGCCGGACAAGACCGAATTCTCGGCCGGAACCGTTAGAGCGCATCCCGGTTAGGTGTATCGCCGGCTCGGGGACGGCAAAAGTCTCCTCGCTGTGACCTGCCCCCCAGTGCGATACCAGTTTTGAAGTGAGGGATTCACCCTCAGATAGACCAGCCCTGTGCGGGCGGACGGTGTTGGAGGCCTGCCTCCAGCGATCGATGAGCAC
>VGYP01000151.1 GCA_016872955.1 Planctomycetota bacterium | reverse complement strand
ACGGTCGTCTCCGTGCGGAATGCCGCGGTGCTGGAGGCCCTGGTGACCCTCAGCGGGCAGAACTTCGAGTGGAACCCGCAGGCCTGGCGGGCCTGGCTGATCAACGAACGGGCGTTGCCCCGCGACTTCGACCCGCGGCGCGACTGAGGGACTCAACGCGGCCGCGCTACGCCGCGCGGCGCCGCGGAAACCAGTCGGCGTCGAGCATCAACAGCGCCACCCGGTTTTCGAGGTTGGGCCGGAAGATGACCAGCAGGAGCACCGGCAGCCACCAGGCCATGAAGAGCCCGCCGTTCTGGGCCTTCCAGAACTGCGTGCCCAGCAGGACGGCGGCCGTGCAGCTCATCAGGGTGCCGAGGTTCTTCGGGGCGGGCCAGATGGCGAGTGTGGCCATCATGGCGATGAAGGCTGCCAGCACCGGCAGCCGAAACACGCCGTCACTCGCCGGCAGCGCCCAGAAGCCCTCCAGGGAGACGTCGTTCGGGAAGATCCAGCCGAACATCTGCCGCAGTTGGCCCAGGAACACCGCCGCACCCGGCGACGTGAACCAGAGGGCCACGACCAGGGCCGCGAGGGCTGCCAGCACGCCGAGGGCGAAGCGGCGCACGCCCCGTTCCCAATAGAAACTGCACCACAGCGGCAGCAGGAAGACGGGGTAGTAGATCGTGCCGATCGCCAGGCCGATGAGCGTGCCGGCGAGAAACGGGCTGCGGTAGACGGCCACGGCCCAGATCACCAGTGCGCCAGGCAGCAGGTGGTCCACGCTACCGTTCATCCAGGCCGTGTAGGGCATCAGGAGGAAGAGCACGGCCGCGGCGATGCCCAGCCGGGCGTTCTCGAAGTGCTTCCAGCCGACCACCACCATGCCCGCCACGATCGCCAGCTGCGACAGGATCGCCATCACGCGGGCGGTCGTTTCGTGCACCTGGCGGCGGGAGGCATCGGCCGCCTCCGGCTCGGCCGGTTCGGCCGCCAGAAACTGCTGCGTCGAGATCTGCGGCAGCAGAAAGAGCAGCGGGTAGCCCGGGCCGTGCTTGACGAGCTGGTTGGAGTCGACTTCGGCGGCCCTGGCCCGGAGCCGCTCGGCGGCGGCGGCACTGGCCACGTCCTCCTTGCGGGGCTTGGAGTTGACGACGTTGGCCAGCAGGAACACCAGCAGCGAGCAGCCCAGGAACACGAGTCCCCCGGTCGTCAGGTTGGGCTCGAGCATCGGCCGGCGGACCATCATCGAATCGAACAGCATCCGCAGCAGGAACGCGACCGAAACCGCGAAGATCCACCAGTAGCCCAGCGTGCGGGCGGCGATCTTGGCCGATTCGGTCTCGCCGACGTACTCCAGGGCCACTAGTCCCGGGGCCAGCAACACGAGGCCCAGGAGGTCGAGGTTGCGGACGCTCCAGAGGCGGTTGAACTTGAAGAACAGGGCGATCGACAGCAGCGATGCCAGGTAGAACCAGGTGGTGAGCCGCACCGGGTAGTACTGGAACAGGATCTCGCTCATGCCCGCCTCGGTCAGGTTCGTCACCGCGGGGTAGCGTACGTTCCCGGCGGGCCGCCTGCAAAAACTACCGGCCCAGGGGCCAGAGCAGCGGGGCGAGGGTGATCGTGATCGCCATCACGATGAGGTTGAGCGGGCCGCCGTAGCGGAGGTAGTCGGTGAACTTGTAGCCCCCGGGCCCGTAGATCAACAGGTTGGTCTGGTAGCCGATCGGCGTGGCGAAGCCGCAGCTCGCGGCCACGGTGATGGCCATCACGAAGGGCAGCGGATGGACGTCAAGCTGCTCCGCCGTCTGCCATGCGATCGGGAAGGTGAGCACGGCCGACGCGTTGTTGCTGAGCAGTTCCGTGGTCACCATCGTGACGAGGTAGATGGCGGCCAGCACGGTGCGCGGGTCGCGGCCGGCCGACGCGATCGCCGCCTGGGCGATCGAGCCAGCTAGGCCGGTCGCCTCCATGGCGTGGGCGAGCCCGAAGCTCGCCGCGATCAGCAGCAGGGCCTCCCACTCGATCGCCCGTCGCGCCTCGGTCGAGGAGAGGCAGCGGGTCGCGACCATCACACCGGCGGCGGCCAGTGCCGCCGTCACCATCGGTGCCAGGTTCATGGCGACCGCCAGCACCAGGCCGGCCAACGCGGTGCAGGCGATCCAGGCGCGGTCGTGCCGGGGGGCGGCCGCGTCGACCACCTCGCTGACCAGGTAGAAGTGCCGGCTGGTCCGCTGCCGCTGCAGGAATCCGGGGCCGGCCTCCAGCAGCAGCGTGTCACCCGGCTGGAGCACGATGTCGCCGATCTTGCCGCGCAGCCGCTCGCCGTCGCGGGCCACGGCGATCACCACGGCCGAGTAGGTGGAGCGGAAGTTGCCCTCGCGGATCGTGCGTCCGACGAGCGGGCAGGTGGGTGACACCACCGCCTCGATCAGCTGGCGCTCGCTCCGCGGGTCGTCGAGCTTGAACACCTGCTCGGTGGCCGGCCGCAGGCCACGGACCTTCTGAACTTCGACCACGGAGTCGATCACGCCCACGAACACGAGCCGGTCACCGGGCTCGAGCCGCTCGCTCGGGGAGACGGCCGCGATCACGTGGTCGCCACGGTCGATCTCCATCAGGAACAGGCCGTCGAGATGCCGCAGCCCGGCCTGCTCGATCGTCCGGCCGACCAGCCCGCTGCCAGGCTCCACCACCATCTCCAGGGAATACTGCCGCGGATCGTCGCTGGTGCTCATCGGCGGCCGGCGATCCTTGAGCAGCAGGCGGCTGACGAGCAGGCAGTAGACGATGCCGGTGATGAACAGCGGCACGCCCAGCCAGGCGATATCGAACATTCCTAGCGGCCCGTGAAACTCCCGGTAGCCGCCCCAGGCGGCCGGCACCCCGAGCCAGCGCAGGTCGAGCACGCCCCAGGGGCGTGCGCCCACCTTCGCCAGTTGGTCGTCGACCAGCCCGGCGACGACGAGATTCGTGCTCGTGCCGATCAGCGTGCACAACCCGCCGAGCACCACGGCGCAGTTCATCGGCATCAGCAGTTTTGAGATGCTGAACCGGTTCTTACGGGCCCATTCGCGGATCGCGGGCACGAGCAGGGCGACGATCGGCGTGTTGTTGAGGAAGGCCGACAGGATGCCGGGGCCGACCATCGTGCGGAGTTGGGCCGATGTCAACGACCGCGGCCGGCCGAGCACCCGCTCCACGAGCACCGACAACGCGCCGGTCCGTTCCACGCCGGCGGCCACGACGAACAGCGCCGCCACGGAGATCATGCCCTCGTTGGCCATCCCGCGGAGAGCGTCGGCGGGGGTGAGCACGCCGGCGACCAGGAGCACCACCAGGCCGCCGAGCATGAGCATGTCGGGGGCCCGCTGGATGACGAGCAGGCCCAGCAGCGTGGAGCCGACGACGGTGGCGGTGAGGGTCGCGGGCCAGTTGTGGACCAGGGCTTCGATCGTCATGCTCGCTCTCCAGGCCACCCCGGCGGTCACCGTGGCACCGCACTTTCCCGCCGTCGGCCTCCTGGATGCAAGTCCAGCCTGCCGGCGCTGACGCGGTCGCCCGAGCCGCGGTAGCCTGGGGACGTCGTCCTCGGAGAGCAGTCAGTCGTGGCGGATCCGTCAGCCGCGGGGCGGTTTGCTGACTTTTACGCCCGCCGTCCGCCCTGGGACATCGGCCGTCCCCAGGCGGCGTTCGTCGCGGCGGCCGATCGGATCGGGCCGCGGGTGCTCGACGCCGGCTGCGGCACCGGAGATCTGGCGATCTGGCTGGCGGCCCGGGGCCGCGTCGTGACGGGCGTCGACTTCCTGGCCGCCCCGCTCGAGCAGGCACAGGCCAAGGCGCGGGCCGCCGGCGTGAGTGCCAACTTCCTGCAGATGGACGCCCTGGCCGTGGGCGAGATTCCGGAACGCTTTGACACCGTCACCGATTGCGGTTTGTTTCACACATTCGACGACACCGGCCGCGCGGCCTACGTCGCGGCCCTGGCGAAACTGCTCGAGCCGGGGGCGCGGCTGCTGATGCTCTGTTTTTCGACGGCCGAGCCAGGCGAGCATGGGCCACGTCGCGTCGACCGGTCGGAAGTGCTGGCGGCCTTCGTCTCGGGATGGGGGGTCGAGTCGATCGAACCGGCGAGGTTCGAAGTCGTGCCGGGGATCGCGGGCGCGGAGTTCACGCCCGGGGGTGCTCGGGCCTGGTTTGCCAGCCTGCAGCGGGCCTGAGCGTGCGGATTCCTTGGCCCGGGGTTGCCCGCGACGTAAAATAGGTGACCAGGGTAGGCGACACGACAGGACGGCTCGCGGATCCAATGACACGCCGTGGGATTGCACCGCGCGGTGCCGGCGGGCTTCTTGCCCTGGGCGGCCTGGCCATGGGCTGGTCAGTGTCGGAACCGGCCCCCGCACTCGATATCACCGGCTATTCGGCGCCGGTCAACGACCGGTTCACCGGCGTCTTTCCGTCGGCGCCGGTGCCCAACACGGCCGAGGGCTTCATCGGCCTGCCATACGACTGGTCCGGGGTGGCGTGGAGCACGACGACCTATGCGGCGTCGAGTTACAAGGGCTTCGCGATGCTCAGCCCGGTTCACTTCCTGACGGCCCAGCACTACGAGAACGGCAGCCTGCTCACCGCCGCCGTGGAGTTGCGGACCAAGGCGGGCACGCTTGTCAGCCAGACGAATACGGGCGTCGACAACCTGGGATACGGGCTGGTCCTCACCAGTGTCAACGTGACCGCCCCCGACCTCGCCTTGGGCACGCTCGCCGCACCGATCGCCGCGCCCACGGCGGTGGCCAGGTATCCCGTCCTCGACCTGCTCACCACCTCCACGTCGACCACCTACAGCGTCTACAACGGCCGCTCGCTCTTAGCCTATGGACGCGGAGCGACCACCAACGGCAGCCCGCGGGTCGGTGCCACGACGGTGAACTTGGCCGCCGCCTTCAACTCCGATCCGACCCAGACGGCGATCCGCACCCTCTACGCCGGTGCCGGCACCGTGCAGCTCGTGGAGGGAGATTCGGGCTCACCCCTGTTCCATGGCTGGACCAACCCCAATGGCGGGGCGGAGTTGGCCGTGCTGGGCCTCAACAGCGGGAATGACGTTCCCAACTACAACTACATGAGTCTGCTCGCCGTCGCCGGGGCCATGACCAACACCAACGCGGTGATGAATCCGGACGGCTACGCCCTGCGGGTGGCCGGCAATCCCAGCAACACCTGGGTGGGCTCGTCGAGCCAGTCGATCGGCAATCGTACGGCGTGGGGGCTGTCGGCCCCCGCCACCGCGCCCAGCGACAAATACGTGCTCTTCGACGCCGCCACGGCCGGCGGCGGCCGCTCCGTGGTGGTCGACGCGGCATCGAACCAACGGGGAATGTCCTTCAAGTCGACGGCTGCGGTGGGGGATGGGTTCACGTTTTCCGGGGCCAGCACGTTCACGATCGGGCGTGGCGGCATCGTCAACTACGACAACGCCCGACAGACGATTTCCGCCCCGATCGCCCTGGGTTCGAGCCAGTACTGGGATGTCGGCAGCGGCGGCGTGACGGCTGGCGCGATCAACACCGCCGGATTCCTGCTGGAGGTCGCCGGCGAGGGCACCGCCATCGTCGGGGGTGCCGTCTCGGGGGGTGGCGGCGTAGCGCTCTCGGGTACGCGGCTGGAGCTGACCGGCACGAGCAGCTACACCGGCGGCACCTGGGCCCACGCGGGCACGCTCGTGGTCAACGGATCGATCGCCGCCTCGAGCGGCGTCACGGTCGCCGCGGCGGGTAGGCTCGCCGGTTCGGGTGTCGTGGCCGCCATCGCGGGCGCCGGCTCCGTCGATCCCGGCGGCAGTGCCGGCATTCTCACGTCGCCGAGCGTCACTCCCGCCGCCGGGCTCGACTTTACTTTCGAGTTCGGGCAGGTCGGCTCGCCCACGTGGGGCAACGCCGGGGCCAGTGGCAACGACGTCTTGCGACTGCAGAGCGGCACCGCCCCGTTCGCCTCTGCGCTGACGGCCGACAACACGATCAACGTCTATTTCAACGTTGCGTCACTGGCGGCCAACGACACCTTCCGGGGCGGATTCTTCACCGATCGGGACATCTCGTTCATGACCGCCATCGGTGGTGCCACGTTCACCTATTTCGTGGCCGCGGCCGGCGGTTCGGTGACCTACGGCGGCGTCGCCTACAACCCCTACACGGGGCCGTACACCTTCGACTGGTCGACGGTCACCGAGACGGCGGCATTCAGTGGTGGCAGCGAACTCGGCTACGTGGGCCAGGTCTACGTCGTTCCGGAACCCACCACCTGGCTGCTCGTGGTCGGCGCGGCCGTCGGTCTAACGCTGGCGCGTGGACGATCGGTCGTCCGCTGACAGTCAGCCAGCCGCATGCGAGTCTTTCCCTCCGATCGCTACCCGCTGCCGCTGCCGCCGGGGCATCGCTTTCCGGCCGCCAAGTACGCCGCGCTCAGACGGCGGCTGGAGGGACTCGCGAAGGCTGGCGCTCCGCTCGCGTTCGTGGAGCCGCACGCCGCCACCGACGACGAACTCCTGCGGGTGCACGACCGCCGCTACGTCGGGCGGGTGCTCGCGGGCACGCTGTCAGCGGCAGAGATCCGCCGCATCGGGTTTCCCTGGAGCGAGGCCCTCGTCGAGCGGTCGCTACGGAGCACCGGGGCGGCGGTGGATGCCGCGTCCGCCGCGCTCGACGACGGCGTGGCGGCCAGCCTGGCCGGCGGCACGCATCATGCCGGCACCGACTGGGGCGAGGGGTTCTGTGTGTTCAACGACACGGCCGTGGCGGCCCGCGAGATGCAGGCCCGCGGCCTCGTCCGACGGGTGGCGATCGTCGACTGCGATGTGCACCAGGGCAACGGCACGGCCGAAATCTTCGCCGCGGACGA
>VGYP01000150.1 GCA_016872955.1 Planctomycetota bacterium | reverse complement strand
GGGAACCTTACGATCACGCCCGACGGCCCCCGCGGGCCGCGTCGGCGGCTGGCCGCAGGCTGCGTGTTTCTGGCGAGCACGCTGGGCATCCCGATCGTGGCGATGGGGCTGGGCTATGCCCGTCCCTGGCGGCTGGGCACCTGGGACCGGTTCGCGGTGCCGCGGCCCTTCTCCCGCGCCCGCGGTGTCGTCAGCCGTGCGATCCGCGTGCCACCCGATCTCGATCGCGACGACCTGGAACGATATCGGGTCGGTTTTGAGTCGCTGCTGCGGCACCTCTCGGACGACGCCGAGGCCTGGGCGTCGTCTGGCATGCGGCGGCCGAATCAGCGGCCCGTGGGGAAGCAGTCGTCACGGCGGGCTAGGCTGGCCGCGGCGGAACGGGGCGACCCCGGCGTGCCACTCGACGAGGAACTCGGCCGTCACGGCCTCGCCGTCGCCTCGCGGGCCGCTGCCTGACCGGCGGTCGCGGCCGCCAAACGCCGCTCCAGCGATTCGACTCGCGCTCGCAGTCGATCCACCTCGTCACGCAGGGCCGCGGAGGACGTCCGATCGCCGGGAGCCACCGGCCGGCGGGCGGTGGTGCCCGCGGGACGCGGCTGCAGGCTCGGCACGTCGGTGGGCTGCGGCTCGACGTCGCCCACGAGCGCGGCCTCCAGCGGCTGCTCAAGCGTCTGGAGGACGACGTCGGCACGGCGGGGGGTGCCGCCGGGAAGCAGGAACTCCAGCGGCACCGGCTTGCCGACCGGGCCGGCCGTGACCAACTTCGTGAGTTCCTCGGGCGTGCGGACCGGTCGATTGTCGATCGCGACGATCACGCTGCCCGGCGGGACGCCCGCCTTCGACGCGGGGAGGTCGCCCACCACGCCGACGACGTAGGCACCGCTGGCCTCCGGCAGCCGGAACCGAGCCTGGGTCGTGGCATCGATGGGCACTGTGCGGACGCCGAGAGCGGTGCGTCCTCGCGTCGCCGAAGTCAGTATGGGGGCGGACGGTGGATCGACGGCGGCCGGGGCCCGCCAGGAGGGGGGCGCATCGGCGGCCGGCGAGCTGAATCGAGGCGGGTCGCGTCCGCTGTCGACGGGCGACACGACCGACGTCGGCGGCGCGAACGCCGGGGTCGCTTGCGCCGAAGCCGGCGGACTTGGGAGTCGCTCGGGAGACGCGGCCGCGGCCGCAGCCCAGCCGCGGGCGGCCGCCGGGCGGGGCACCGCTTCCAGCGTGAGGTCGCCCACCTGTTCGCCCCGGGCGATCGCCAGCCGCACCTTCTGCCCGGGGGCGATGGCCGTCAGCGCCTGCGCCACCTCGTCGCTGCTGCGGATGGGCAGTCCCTCGATGCCCCGGACCTCATCGCCGGCCCGGATGCCCGCGGCCGACGCCGGTCCGCCTTCGGCGACCTCGGCGATCACGAATCGGCCCGGCGTCGACGATTCGGCCACCACCAGCCCGAGCCATCCGTTCCCGGGAATGCTGGCGGCGGGCGTGGCAGCCGCGGGAACCGCGGGCGGGAGTTGCGTGGCCGCCGGTGGTGGCGGCAGCGGGGGGCTCGCGGGCAGGGCGACCGGTTCACCGATGGCGATATCGGCGGCCCGGAAGCGGGGAGGCTCCGCGGTCGCCTCGTCGGCGTCGGCGCCCTGCGAAATCGCGGCCATGCCCAGCGACATGCCGGTCGCGAGGGCCGCGGCGCATCGCCGCCAGGCAACCGGTTCAGCTCGATGGCGTCCGCCGCGTCGTGCCTCGTGCATGTCCGCCGACTCCCGGAATCCATGGGTGGTGCGTCGCTTCGCCGGCGAGTATACCGCGGCCGAACGGTCCGCGAAGCATCGACGGTGGCGGTCCGTGGCCTCCGTGACCCGTGTCCTGCGGCGGACCGCCGGTCCGCCTCGGGTCGCGGTGCACGAGCGTGCACCATACGAGACTGGTCAGGGTGTTCGTCGCGATGCGAGTTTCCCGGCGACCGTCGCGACATCCCTGCTTCGTTTGACAGCAGTGCCAGCACTCCTATACTCGCGGCCTCGCGTGACTCGGGAGAGCGATGACGTCTCCGACGACGTCGTGCGCGCAGCAGCAGCAGCAGCAGTCGGAAAACGGAGTTCCGCCGGGCCTTCGAATCGGCCCGTCCGGTTCGAACAGGGAAGGATGCATGGGCAGGGCCGTTGCCGCCGCGGCGATGGGATCGGGTTCGGTCGCCGACCGGGTCCGGGCCGAGTTTCGCGAGCGGATCGGCGAGGAGCGGTTCGCCGTCTGGTTCGGCGAATCGTCCTGGCGGGACGCCGAGACGGGCCCGGGGATCGTGATCCGGGCCGGGAGCGGCGTCACTCACGAATGGCTGCGCCGGACCTTCCGCGTCGAGGTGGAGGAGGCGGCAGTCCGCGTCAGTGGCCGTGAGGCGACCGTCGCCTGGGAGCCTGCCGAGGCCGATTCGTCGGCCGGCGGCGCCGAGGCGGCCGCCGAGCACGGCCGCCGCGCGAAGCCGCTGGCGGTCGTCGTGCCGACCGTGGAGCCGCCGGCCCCCGCCGTCCGAAGATCGGGCCGCAGCCTGGCCGACTTCGTGGTCGGCCCCAGCAACCGGATGGCCTTCGCGGCGGTGGAACTGGCCGCCTCCCGGCCGGGCGAGATGTCGCCGCTGGTCATCCACGGGCCGAGCGGCGTCGGCAAGACCCATCTTCTGGAAGGAATCTGCGGCCGGTTTCGGGAATCGCATCCGTCGGCCTGTGCGGTGTATCTGGCCGCCGAACAGTTCACGACCGGCTTTCTGCAGGGCTTGCACGGCGGCGGGCTGCCCGGCTTTCGCCGCTCCTGTCGCTCCGCCGAACTGCTGGTCGTCGACGATCTGCAGTTTTTCGTCGGCAAGCGGGCCACGATCCAGGAGCTCCAGCAGACGATTGACCACTTCCTGCGGCAGGGCCGGCAGGTCGTGCTCGGTTGCGATCGCGAGCCGGAGGCGCTGGGCGAACTCGGGCCCGAACTGCTGGCGCGGCTCCGCGGCGGCATGACGGCCCGACTGCTCCCGCCCGACTACGACGTTCGTCGCGAGATCGTGGCGGCCCTCTGCCGGAGCCGGCGGCTCGACGTGCCGGACGAGGTGGTGCACTACGTGGCCTCGCACATGACGAGGCACGCCCGCGAACTTTACGGCGCCGTTAATCGGCTCGAGGCGACGAGCACCATGCTCGGGGTGCCGCTCGACCTCGGCGTCGCGGAAGAGTCGCTGGCCGACCTGGTGCGGGCCGGCGATCGCGGCGTGCGGCTGGCCGACATCGAGCAGGCCGTCTGCCAGGCCTTTGGCATCGACCGCGGCGGCCTGCAGTCGGGCAGTCGGGCGCGGGCGGTGAGCCACGGCCGGATGCTGGCCATGTACCTGGCCCGCAAACACACCCATGCGGCGCTCACGGAGATCAGCGGGTTCTTCGGCCGCCGCAGCCACTCGACGGTCGTCGCTGCGCAGAAGACCGTCGCCGAGTGGCTGGAGACGCGGGCCCGGATCGTGCTCGCCGAGAAGGCCTGGGACGCCGCCGAGGCGATCCGTCGGGTCGAGGAAATCCTCCGCGCCGGCTAGAGCTTATCCCATCTACGGGTGGCGATAGCCGCAGTGCCGGAAGCTGTTTCGGCACTCGGTCTCGGTGAGGCGATCGAGCACGCCACCGCAGACCGACCATAGGGCCTCGACGGTCCGGGCGGATGCGCTCTTCAGGAGCCACTGGAACTTCGAGAAGACAAGTTTGATCGGGTTGAGATCAGGGCCGTACGGCGGCAGGTAGATGATCCTCGCGCCAGCAGCCGCGATCACCTCACGAACACCTGGAACCGTGCGGACGCCGAGATTGCCCATCACCACGACGTCGCCTGGGTGGCGCGTTGGCACCAGACGGTGCCTCACCCAGCCGCGGAAGATCTCGCCGTAGATGGCTCCATCCACGACCAGCGGGGCCGTTGGGCCCGGCGTCCGAAGGGCAGCCAGGAAGGTCGTCGTTTTCCAGTGGCCGTGAGGCACGCTGGCCAGCAGTCGCTCGCCGCTGGCCGCCCGGCCGACGATGTCGCACCCGCAATCGAGCAGTTCGGCGTTGCGGCCGAAGGCGGGCTGCGTCACCTCGTCGACCGCGGCAACCGCAGCGGCCGGCGGCGACGAGTGTGGCCACGACGCAGAGCCCCAAGAGTCCGTAGGCCAAGACGTGGAGCGTCTTGTCGGATGGGGCTCTCGGTCCCAAGAGGTCCGCCGGGTTGGGGTGGTGCGTCACCTAGACGAGCAGCGCTGCATAGGCGAGCCAGAACGCCATCAGCGGTCGGGCCAGCCGCCGCTGAAAATCCAAGACGCCGTCGGCTGGCATTGGTGGGCTCCCAAGGCCGGAGGGCGGGAGCCCCGGCGAAACCTCGAGAATGCCCAGGTTTTTTGGGCTTCGTCGTCCGGGAGGCGTCCGCTACCTTCCCGCTCCCCGTGGTGGCCCCCGGCGGCTGCCCGCACGCCCGAGGAGAGTTGCGTCCCATGAACCGTCCCGAACTGTCGGCCATCGTGCTCGAACTGCTCGAAAAGGAGACCGGCGAGACCTACCCCGATCTCCGGGAAAAAACCTCGCTCCGGGACGGCCTCAATCTCGACTCGCTCGACATGGCCGGCCTCGTGCTACACGTCGAGAGCCGCTTCGGCATTCAGATCGAGACGGAACTGCTCGAAAAGATCGCCACGGTGGGCGACATGCTCGACGTGCTGGAAGAGAAGCTCGCCGTCAAGGAGGGGCGTCGGGCGGCCTGACCGTCGCGGCCAGCGCAGGGGAGCAGCATGAACCATCGGTCGCCCGTCGGCTCGGCCCCGCCCGCCGGGTGCACGATCGCGAGCCACGCCTTCGTCGAGAGCCGGCTCTCCGGGCTCGCGGCACTGCGCAACGGTCCGGCGGGCGAGCCCGCGCTGCCGCCGCGCTTCCTGCGGCACGCCGACGAGCACACGGTCGTGGGCGTGCACGCGGTGATCACCGCCATCGCCCGCGGTCCAGACTGCGGCGATCGTTCTGGACACGCCGTCGTCGCCGCCCCGTGCCAGTCGGGCCGCCTGGCCGCCGCCCACGCCCTGGCCCAGTTGGCCAGCGGCGGCGCGGTCACCGTCTCGCCCCACATCGTGCCGCAGTGTTCCATGCACTCGTTGGCCGGCGCGGTGAGCGTCGCACTGGGTATGCATGGCCCGCATCTAGGCGTCGGGGGCGGCCCCGAGGCGCTCGCCGAGGGGCTGTTCGCCGCCGCGACGCTCCTCACCACGGCCCCCTCCACCTGCACCGCCGCCTGGCTGGTGGCGACGGAGTGGGACGACGAGCCCACGCTCGACGCCACGGGTGCCGCCACGGGCGATCCCGTCTGCCGCGCGCTGGCGGTCTGGCTCACGCCGGCCTCGGCCGGGGAACGCGGCTCGGAGGACGGGCCGCTCTCGCTGAACCTCCGCATCCCCCCCGCGTCGGGCCGTGTCGGCCGTCCGCTGGCGACCAAGGGCGGCCTCGTCGCCCTGTCGCGAGCGCTGGCGATGTGCGAGGAAGGGGGCGCGCTCACGGCCTGGACCGTGACCTGCCCGTGGGGCGCCGAACTGCGGTTCGCCGTGCGTTGCCCCGTGGCCACGTGGCGGGAGGCTGCATGAGCGACCTCGGCATCCGACGCGGTCCCGGCGACGAGGCCGTGGTCATCACGGGCATGGCCGCCGTCTCGCCCCTGGGCTGTGACCTGGCCACGATCCTCGACAACCTGTTCGCGGGCACGTCGGGCGTGCGGGCGATCGACGTCGATCCCCGGGCGCGGACGGCGCCGGAGCAGTTCGCCGCCCCGGTGACGTCGATTCCCACGCCCGCGGGTATCGAGCCGGCCGAGTTCGCGCGGCTCGACCGCCTCGAGCAGATGTGCCTGCAGCCGCTGGTCTCCGCGCTGGCCGACGCGCGGCTCGACGTCGAAACGGGCGGGCCGCGGGTGGGGCTGGTCGTGGGCCTCGGCGCCGAGCATCTCAAGGCCTGGGAACTCGACTTCCTGGCCGGCGGCACGGGCGTCTTCGAGGATCGTCGCCCGCCCACGCTCGTGCATCGGCTCGCGGCCCGGCTGGGGTTTGCCGGTCCCGCGGTCACGGCCGCGGCGGCCTGTGCTTCCAGCGGCTATGCGCTCGCGCTCGCCCGCCGCTGGCTCGACGCCGGCTGGGTCGACGCCTGCGTGGCCGGGGGCTGCGACATCCTCAGCCCCACGTCGATCGCCGCCTTCTACAACCTGCGGGCCCTGTCCCGACGCGCCGACGATCCGGCCAAGGCCTCGCGGCCGTTCGACCGCGATCGCGACGGGTTCGTGATGGGCGAGGGCGGGGCCTTCTTCGTGCTGGAACGCCACCGCGACGCGTCGGCCCGAGGCGCGCGGCGGCACGGCGAACTGGCCGGTGTCGGGATGTCGAGCGACGGCGTCCACATGGTCACCCCGAGCACCGACCCGGCGCAGGCGGCGCGGGCCATCACCGCGGCGTTCGACGACGCGGGCGTCACTCCCGACGAGGTCGACTACGTCAATGCCCACGCGGCCGGCACGCCGGTCGGCGACGTCGCCGAGGCCGGTGCAATCCGGCTGGCGTGCGGCGCGGCCACCGACATGATCCCGGTCAGTTCCACCAAGAGCATGACCGGCCACCTGGTCAGCGGCGCGGCGGCCTTCGAGGCGGTCGTCTGTCTGGGCGCGATGGCACGGCAGCAGGTGCCCCCCACGGTGAACCTCGACCAGCCCGATCCCGCGTGCCCGCTCGTCCACGTCCCGCACGTCGCCCGCGACCACCGGGTCGCCGTCGCCGCGAGCAACTCGTTCGGCTTCGGCGGCTCAAACCTCTGCCTCGTCCTCCGCCAAGCCGCCTGAGCATTCCGCCCGTCACCGCACCCCGCTGTC
>VGYP01000149.1 GCA_016872955.1 Planctomycetota bacterium | reverse complement strand
CCTGCCGCGGCAGCCGTCCGGACGTCACCGGAGTCGAGTGCGATGGAGCCGTTCGTCCCGGAGAGCAGTGGCTGGCCGTCGATGTTGTTTCGCCAGAGCACGAGGGCATCGGCCTGGATGGCCCAGAGGCATCCCGGTCGGCATCCGCCATGGCAGGGTCCCCCGGTTGGGCAACAGGCGATGTCGTCCTGAATGAGGCATGGATCCCCGCATGGCGCGCCCATTTCTTGGAACTGACTGCCGTGCGGCACATCGGGCTCGAGGAGCGTTTGGTCTGGCAGCTGATCGGCCGCAGTCGCATCGGCGGCCACCAGACCGTCATCGACGAGCACCGAAGAGTGGCCTGCATCGAAGTCGTCGAATGCCCCTCCCGCCACAGGGGCCGGTAGGGCGATTTCATCGAGCCCGTTTGGTTGTCCCAGACTCGCTGATGCTCTCGCCAGCGCTGCGAGGCACACCATGATCCGAATCCATGGATCAGGCTGCACGAATGGGCTCCAGCGACTGGACTGCCGGGCACACCGCAGGCAACCAACTGAACGAGCCGCAAGGTCGGCCCCTCGGGCATATACGGACATGTCGGTGGAATCCTCCGAAGGCGAATGGTCTCCCTCGCCATCGTCGTCCGGATGTCCGGGTCGTTACCGATGCACCCAAAGTGCGCGTCAGGAAGACCCGGCGAGCTGGGCAATCGGAGGGAAGTCGAACGCCGGAGCACCTCCCAATGCGAGAGCTTGGCTGGCCTGGGCAGTTCGGGCAGGTTTCCGGCTTGGATCCTGACTTGAGCCGTAAGCCCCTATCAGCAAGGGGTTTTTGCACGACGACCCAATCTTTGACCTTCTTAAAATGGGGGCTTAGAGTGTCATGGTGACGGGTTTCCCGATGGCGATGCCCGGCATTCAGTCCATGACCGATAAAAGCCTGTGGGACTGAGTTTCCTTGTGTCGCTTGACACGCCATCCCCTTCTCGAGACCGACCGCCTTTCGCCGGCACAACCCTGCGGGATTCATCGAGATTGCTCGCCCGCCGCGATGCACGACCTTTTTGTTCGGAGGTTTTTCCGCATGACGTCCGAGTTCCACGGTTTCATCGGAGCAGACCGCGTTCATCCCGCTCGGCGTCAACGGCGAGGCCGCCGAGCGCATCCGAGTCGAAACGCCCGTAGCCGCGATCTTAACGCTCAGCTCCGCCGGCGTCGCCGGCGCCGTGACGCCCAGTCACACCTCCAGGCTGAGCGGCTCGAGGAGCGGCGGGTGCTGGCCTTCGACTTCGTGGCGGCCTATGCAGAGAGTCCGGATCCCTTTTTTGTCGCCGGCACAACGACCGCGACCCCGCACCTCGCGGAAGCTCCACAGCAGATCACGCTGCGTTTTAATCCGGGCGTCGAGATCGACGCCAACTCGATCAGCGGCAACATCACGTTCGTGCGGAGCCTCGACGGCTTTCTGGGTGACACCAACGACGTTCCCGTCATGCCGGCGGCACCCGTCGGCAGCATTACGATTGGGGACGTCCCCAATCAGAACGAAGTCGTGATCCGCTTCGCGGAGACCCTGCCGGACGATCTCTACCGCTTTACGATCTCGAGCGGCCTGAAGGCGATCGGTGGTGATTCGGCCGCCGCTTTCCAGTTCGACGTGAGGCTCGATCTCGGCGCCTTCGTGACTGCGGTCGTGCCGCAACCCGTCGAACGGGTAGCGGGAGCCCTCGTTCAGCAGCGTGATCAGGTTCATGTGTTCTTCAACGCCGAGGATCCGCTGAACCGATCCTCTGCGGAGACGGCGGGTAGGTATCGGCTCATCCCTGTTATGCCGTCGGGAGCCGACGGCGCCCCGATCGTGCCGACGAGCGTCAGTTACTCCGCCGCATCCGCCAAGGCCGTGCTCACGTTCGCCGCCGGCGCGATCGCCGACGGCATGCTGTACCGCATGGAGATCGGCCCCGCGCTCCCCACCGCCGCACCGACGACGTTTTCCTTCTCGGGTGCCGCCGCCGACGACAACTCGAGCTTTGGGACCGCGACGCTCCTGGGAGATCTCGGCTCCAACGGGATGAGCTTGACTGCGCAGATCGACGACCGGACGACGGTTGCCACGCCGGTCGGCTCGGTCGCGCTTCCTCATCAGCCCGGCACGGTGGACGAACCGGGGCACCGCGATACGACGGCAGACAGCGGCGCTCACGGGCTTGCGGACCTGACCGATTCGCCCACGAAGCCCTCCTGGGTGCTCGTCAGCGGGGCCCGGGGTCCTGTCGGCTTCTACAATTTCCGCCCCGTCTACGGCTTGGATCCGCAGGGCAACTCCCTGATCAACACCATCACCGAAGCCCAGAAGCAGCGGACCCGGGAGGTCTTCGAAGCCTTCAGCCGCGTCATGGGAATCCGGTTCGTCGAGGAGGTTCGGGCCCCCTACATCGGCCTCACGGTCGTCACGGGCGACATCCGCGCCGTTGACCCCACCGCCACTCCGGGTCCGGGTGGCATCGTCGGCATCGCCGGACCGTCGAAGGTCGGAACCGGTCTCCTCAGCAAGTCGTTCCCGACGGTCGTGATGGACTCCATGGAGAACTGGGGCGAGAGCGAATACGGCGGAGCGTGGTTCGAGACTGCCATGCACGAGATCGGCCACGCCCTGGGCCTGCCGCACTCCTACGACCTGCCCTCGATCATGGGCTATGGCCTTACCGGTGAGAAGGTCTACCCGGGCGACTACGACACGATCCACCTCCGGCAGCTCTTTCCCACGACCGGCACCGACATCGACGTGTATTCATTCACCGTCTCGGAGCCCGGCAAGCTTTCAGCCGAGACCGTTGCTGGGGGGCCCGGGGGCACGGTCACGAGCTTCCTCGACACGGTGGTCTCGCTCTACCGCGAGGAAGTCGTCGGCACCACGACCACTCGCACCCTCGTGGCCCGAAACGACGACTACTACGGCCGCGACTCCTTCGTGGGCCTCGATCTCGCCCCCGGGAATTACTTCATTGCGGTCACGAGCACCGGCAATGACCAGTTCAACCCGGAGAACTCTGACAGCGGCTTCGGCGGGCGGACCCGCGGCCCCTATGAACTCAAACTGGGCTTCACGCCCGTGCCCTCACCTGCCGACACGATCATCGACACTCGTGGGACGGCTCTCGACGGCGACCGCGACGGTCTGCCGGGTGGCACCCATAAGTTTTTTTTCAAGACCGCCGCCACGACCGACACGGTATTCGTCGACAAGCTCGGCCCTGCGACAGGGGCCGACGGCACGCTTGCCAAGCCCTTCCGGACGATCGCGGCGGCGCTCACGGCCGTGAACGCCGCAAACACGACTGCCCCCGGCAGCAAGAAGATCATTCGCATCGTCGGCAACGACGCCAACACCGCGTACCTGATCGGCACCACGCTTGCCGGCCAGGCGTTCGCCGACGGGGCGACGTTCAACGTTCCCCAGGGCGTGACGGTGATGATCGACGCCGGGGCGGTCTTCAAACTCCGGGCCGCGATCATCGACGTCGGCAGCTCACAACCGCTGCCCACTTCGTCGCGGGCCGAAGCAGCCCTCCAGGTGCTGGGTGTGCCCGGCAGGGCCATCACCTTCACGTCGTACCACGACGACTCGATCGGCGGAAACACCGACGGCGCCGGTCCGGGTGCCGTGGGGGGCCAGTGGGGCGGGGTGGTCTTCCGGCAGGACTCGGACATTCCCTCCAAGCGCTCGTTCGTGAACACCGTGCAGCAGGCCGACTTCCGCTATGGAGGCGGGCAGGTGCGCGTCGACTCGCAGGTGCAATCCTTCGCTCCGATCCAGATCGAGAGCACTCGTCCGACCGTGGTCTTCAACACGATCACCGACAGTGCCGGTGCCGCGATGGCCGCGACCCCCAACAGCTTCGAGGATTCACACGGCCGCATCGGTCCGGAGATCCGCGGCAATCGACTCACGGCGGCCCGAAACGACGGTCTCAATAACGCGCGTGTGGTTCATCAGAACTCGACCAACGGGCTGTTTATCAAGATCTTCACCCGCTACGGCTCCCCGCTCGAACAGCTCGACGTGCCGGCCCGACTCAAGAGCACCGACATCGTCTACGTCCTGCAGGAAAACCTCGTGATCACCGGCGGCGCCGGGGGCTACACGCTCGACGTCGCCGCCGGCGCGTTCGCCAGCCGGGCGACCGGCCGGCTGGCGATCGACCCGGGTGTCGTCGTCAAACTCCAGAACTCCCGAATCGAGCTCGAGCGGGGCGCAGGCCAGCTCCTTGCCGAAGGGGGCGAGTTCAATCCGGTGATCTTCACGAGCCTTGGCGACAATCGCTACGGCGCCGGGGGCACGTTCGACACCAACGGAAACGTTCCCGACGTTCGTGCGGCGGGCGACTGGGGTGGCATCATCCTCAACGCCGGCACGCGGGCAAGCATCGACGAGGCCTATATCGCCTTCGGCGGCGGCATCACGCCGATCGAGGGCACGAGCGATTCCTTCAACGTGATCGAGGTCCACCAGGGCGACCTGCGGCTCACGAACACCCGGATCGAGAACAACCTCTCGGGCATCGCCGGGTCGGATCGGACGGGCCGGGGCACCAACGCCGCGGCGACGGTTTTCGTTCGTGGCGTTCAACCCATCATCGTCGGCAACGACTTCCGCGCCAACGCCGGAGCGGTCATTAGCATCAACACAAACTCGCTGGCCGACGTGAAGCGGCCCGACGGCGGCCGCTCCACTGGAACGATCGGTCGGTTCGACCGCCACGACGACAACGTCGGGCCGCTGGTCGCCGACAACGTCCTGGCCTATGCTGCCGGCTCTTCGGCCATCGCCGGCATGCAGATTCGCGGCGAGGAGATCACGGTCGAGGGTGTCTGGGACGACACGGACATCGTCCATGTTCTCGAGAGCGAGATCATCGTCCGCAACTTCCACACGGCGACCGGCCTGCGTCTCCAGAGCAGGCCCGACGCCAGCCTGATCGTAAAGCTGCGCGGGGCCGCCGCCGGCATCACGGCCGAGGGCTACGGGCTCGACATCGACGACCGCATCGGCGGCACGGTGCAGGTGGTTGGGCATCCCGGCTATCCAGTGGTCATGACCTCGCTGGCCGACGACACGGCGGGCTCGAGCGTCGATCCACTCGGTCGCACGGTCACCGACACGGCCAACGACGGCACATCGACGCCGGCTCCGGGTGACTGGCGGAGCCTGAAGTTCCTCCCGCTGTCCAATGACCGGAACGTTTCCATCTACGTCGAGTCGGAGCGGCCGCTGACGTCGGGATTGGAGTCCAACTCCATCGTCGACACCGCCGAGGATCTCGGCGTCCTGGCACCCAACTTTGCCACCGGCACCAACACCTGGGAGTCGGCGCAGGAAAAATCCGGAGACGAGAACCGACGCCTGGGCTTCGAAGTGCACGGGTTCGTAGCACCCGACGACCCCACCGACGTCGACGTCTACGCATTCCAGGGATACGCCGGCTCCGAAATCTGGATCGACGTCGACAAGACCGCGTCGAGCCTCGACGCGATGGTCGAGCTTCTCGATTCCTTCGGCAACGTGCTCGCCCGTTCGGCCGATCAGGGGATCGAGTCGACGCTGACGACCAGCACCGTCTCGGATGCCGTCGGCGGCCTGACGGTGACGTACCCATTTGCCAGAACCGGCATCGTTACGGGCACGCTCACCGGCACGCTCTTCGACGGCGCGACCGGGCTGGCGGTCCAGGACTTCTCGTTCGCGGCGGATGGCTCGGTCGTGTTCATTGATCGGCTGCCAGCCTCGACGTTTCATGCCACCGCCGCAACGTTCGATCCGGGCACCGGCCTGCTCACGCTGACTTTTGACAGCCCCGCCGGGCCGACGGCGATCAACGTGTCGCACACGTCGTCCACCGGCCTGCTCTCGACCGAAACGCTCGGGATAAGTCTGCCGCCCCGGCACGACGGCTGGCGTGGCGGCGACTATTACACGACCAATCCGCGGGACCCCGGCATGCGGCTCATCCTGCCGGGCGTGCAAGGGCAGCAGTTGCGGTATTACGTGCGTGTTCGCAGCCTTCGAAGCCCCACGTTCGATCAGCCGGGTGACGCTGCCGCAGGTGCTTCCAGCGGCGCCTACGAACTCCGTGTTCGCCTTCGCCAGCGGGACGAAAAACCGGGTTCGGTCGTTCGGTATGCCGACATTCGCTTTCCGACGGTCGGGATCGATGTCCTCGGCCTGCCGCGGAACTCACTTCTCACGGGTGAGACGGGGGAGACGACCGCCGCCAACGACATGTTTACCGACGCACAGTACGTCGGCAATCTCCTGGAATCCGACCGCAGCACGATCAGCATTGCCGGTGAGATCGGCTCTTCCACCGACGTCGACTGGTACAAGTTCGCCCTCAACTACGAACAGATCCAGGGCACGACCCCGCCCCCGGCTTGGGCGACGGTATTTGACATCGACTATGCCGATGGGTTCCGTGGCGACCTCACCCTTGCCGTGTTCGACTTCAAGGGCACTCTCCTGTACATCGGCCACGATTCCGACATCCGCGACGACCAGCCAGGTGGCGGGCAGGGCAACGACTTCGACGACGTTTCCCGCGGCACGCTCGGGAAACTCGATCCATTCATCGGCACGGTCCAGCTGCCCAGCGCCAATCCCGAGGGCACTCGCGCCACCCCCGCCACCCCGGGCACCCAACTCACCTATTACGTCGCCGTGATGTCCAACGGCCAGCTGCCGTCGCAACTCAACGCCACGTTCGAGTCTGCTGCCGGAAATGTGCTCGTCCGGCTCGAGCCGGTCACGTCGATCAAGCGGATCGTCGAGGATCACATCGGCTTCACGGGATACACCTCCGAGGGCGCCCAGGTCGACCAGACGACGCTCGATCCCGTCAGCGGCAGCCCGCGACCGTTGATCGA
>VGYP01000148.1 GCA_016872955.1 Planctomycetota bacterium | reverse complement strand
CCGTGCCGTGCCACGCCTTGCCTGCCACGCCTCGCCGAGCCACGCCGCGCCTCGCCACGCCTCGCCGCGCCGTGCCTGCCGCGCCGTGCCACGCCATGCCTCGCCTTGCCCCGCCACGCCTGCCATGCCTCGCCACGATCACGCAACTGTCTGCTCCTGTTTAGCCTCGACCTTGTCGATCGCACGAAAGATCGGAGCCAGTTCTTTTAACCGCTCGTACTTTCGACGCCACCGCTTGGCCTCGCCGATCGCTTCGTTGACCAACTCCGCACGCATGTCGTCGTCGGTCATCACGTCAGCAAAGGAACGGTAGCCGCCGCCGGGCTGCACCCGGTCGCTCGCCACCGACACGTATGCCCGAACAGGCTGCTGATCCGAATACGGAGACGGCAAAACCGTCACCGATACGCGGATCACGCGACGAGCTTGCTCCAGCCTGTACTCGGCAGAAGCCTTGGCGTCGTCCCAGCAAAACTCATCGTGCAGCGCCGTCCGCTTGTCGCGCGCAAACGCCACCACGTCTTCCGGCTTCAGCAGTCCGCCGTGCTTCTGGCGAATCTGCTCAAGCTCGCTCGCTATCAACTGTCGATGCTCGTCCATCACTTGCCTCCTTCGATCTCAAAAGTGCCCCAACCCATCCCGATCCCGTTCTTGGAACTCGGTCGCCCTTCGCCCACACCGACCTGCATCCCGGCCCGCATCAGCAGGTTCGTGACGTCGGTCAGCGTGAACAGGTCGGCGTCGAACGTCACCCGGAGAGTCGCAGACCATCCGGCATCGAACATCGCCCGAACTCGGATGTCGGGCTGTCCGTTCGCGTTGCGCACCGTGTGCTCGACGTGTCTGGGTTCGCCGATGATCCGCACTAGCGGCTGACCCTCGGACCTGTCGAAACCCTGCGGCTCAACAAACACGGCCTTCTTAGCCTTGGTCTTGTGAAAATCAACGAGCGTGCAGGCTTCCACCATCGCGTGCCGAAACGCGCTCGCGGGAATCCCAGACCAACCTTCGTGGCTGATGTGCTGGGCCGCAATGAAAAGACCGTCGAAGTCCTTGGCCTCCCGCTTCTTGCCCTTCTTGGCCGTCGAACCCGCCGCGTGATTCGCCCGCAAGACGTTCCTGGCCTTCTCACCGAAGGCCAGTTGAACGTACGGCGCGGTTCCGACAACTTTGAACTCGGCAGACTTGAAGTTCGGTGCAGTTACCCGCACCGCTTGCTCGCTCCCCATTGGCTCAAGAGCCTCGGCTACACGATTCGCGTGGCCGTTCGTAGATGCTTTCGTCGCCATTTCAAAATCTCCTGTGCTTCCCTTCAATCGACCTGCGGCGACGCCAACGTGACGCCGCCGTGTATCAAAGAACTTCCATCCTCGGCACCGGCTTCCCGTGCCGACCCTCGTTGACGATGTAAAGATTCCGCCGGGCTCGCGTCACCGCGACGTAGGCGATCCGGCACTCCTCATCATGCTGCTCCTGGCAATCGTCGCGGCCTTGCTCGACCCGCTTGCCGATCGTCGTGAGCAAAGCAACGTTGTCGGCCTCCATGCCTTTGACTGAGTGAACAGTGCCGACCCTGATTCGTGAGTTCGACGCGAGGCCCGGCCCCCATCGCTCAGCGTGCCGACGCCACTCCTCGCCGTGGTTGATGAGGCCGCACCACTTCCCGCTACGAATCCGCTCGACGAGCGTCTCGGTTGCACCGACTTGCTGAAGGTCGTTCTGGAAAATCACATCCCACTCGTCGGCGTGGTTCTTGCCCCAGTGAGTCTTTACACCACGGTCAAGCATCGAAGCCTTCGTATTGTCGTTCGTCGGCAGCAGGTCGATGGCCCTGGCCCACTCGCCGCCGCTCACGTGCTGCCCTTTCTCCAGGGCATAGAGGGCCGCGAGTCCCTGCCCGCGAACCGACACACCGTCGGGCTGCTTGACCCACCGAGCAGGTTTCCCGGCCGCGTGGAGCGTAGCGTAGAGTCGCGCCGCCTCGTAGTTCGTGCGAGCGATGAACAGCCAATCCTCGTCGGGCCTCGCCCGCATCACGGGAGGGTCGACCTCGCTCTCGTGAATCTGCCCCTCGTGGTCAGCCGGGGCCACCTTGCGGTCAAAGTATCCGCGGTGCATCCGCCGCAGGCACCGCTCGCCGAGGGCGAGGATCGGGGCAGGGCAGCGGTACGACTTCGGCATGATCCGCTCCTTGTCGGCGGGCCAGCCGAGGAAGCATTCGGCACTCGACCCGGCGAAACCGAACACGCTCTGGAACGGATCGCCCGCGACGTAGACCCACTGCACCGACTCCGCGGTGACGAGCCGCTTGCACGCCGCGTCGAGCAGCGGACTTGCGTCCTGCTGCTCGTCGAAGATCCACGCGTTGACGTTGGGCAGTTCGCCCTCCGGCTCGCCTTGACCAATCCCTTCAAGGGGGCTGACGCGGAACCCGGTGAACCGCAGGAGCAGGTCGCAGAAGTCCAGCCGATCCTCGACCCGCTTCGCCATCTCGTACCGTTCGGCTATCCGCACAACTGCCGCGAAGTCAGGCACCTCGTCGTCCAGCCGCCGCATCCGCCGCACGACCTCATCGAGCGGCTGGAGCGTGTTCCGCGCCCGCTGCCAGCAGGTGAGAGCGGCTCCCTCTGGCCCGCCGACGAACTTCTGCTGGCCGGTGTCCTCGTCGATGCTGGTCGAGACCTTCACGCCGAGGGCGTTGCTGATCCACTCGTTGTCTTTGGTCGAGTTCCCGATAAGTTGCCCTGGCGCGATCCCCAGGCACCGCTTGGCGGTCGAATGAACCGTCCGAAACCAGCCTTCCCCGTCAAGCATCGACGGCGAGACGTTCCACGCAGCCGCCGCCCGCCCCACCGCCTCGGCCCGAGCGGCCCGTGTGAAACTGGCGAACCCAAGCCGCAGCGGGTCGCCGCCGAGCTTCGGCAACGCCGCCTCCATGATCCGCAGCAACTCGGTCGTCTTGCCGCTCCCGGCTGCTCCAATCAGCCTCGCGATTTTCACGGCAACGCCCCCTCCAGTGAGGTACTCATGGTCGATAAGATGGGCAAGATCGACTCGTTTTCGAGCCGTTTTCCCGTGAGTTCTCTCGGCAAAGCATGTTTTCCCGTCAGTTTTCCCGGCACGTTTTGCCCTTGTTTTCTGGAGCGAAACGCACTTTGCCGGGAAAACGAACTCCCGCGAAGCCATTCGGGGCACATTTTTTTTCTCATATACATAGGGCCGGTCATTCGTCCGGCGGCAGCGGCGGCAGCGGCGGCAGCGGCGTCAGCGTCGCCGCCATGTCCTCCAACGCCGCGAACTCGCGCCTAGACCACACCACGTACGATTTGCGGGTGCCGCCGAGGTGGCGGTACTCCGCGTGCCGGAAGTCCTCGACGCCTCCCATACGGGCCAGCAGACGCCTCCGCAGGGCAAGCCGCTCCCCGACCTCCACCCGGTGCTGCCGCTCGATGTCCTCCCAGACCTTGCCCCACGCGAACCACAGCGTGCCGTCCTGCCGCCACGCCGCCCGCCCGGTCGGGTCCGGAATGTCATCGTCGGACGGCTGGGCAGCCTGGGCCAGCCGGTCGTAGAGCCATGAGGCCAGAAGCACGTACCGCAGGCTCGATGCTCCCGGCCACTCCTCCCCCGCGTTGTCGAGCAGTTTCGCCTTGACCCCGCGTGCCGTCCGCTTCGTTGCTCGGTCTCCCGCCGACACGTTGTCGCGAACCTTGTAGCCGCCGTCCCAAATCTGCCGCCATCGCTTCGGATCATCGTCCAGCATCACGCGGCCCGTCGCCGCCAGAACCTGCGCCGCGACCTTCGCCGCCGAGCGGTACTGATCCACGGTCAGCGTCACGTTGCCCGTGTGGTCGGCGGTGAACTGCCGCCAGTGCGGCACGTGCAGCCGGTACTCGATGGGGTCGGAGTGGATAATGGTCAGGCTCCACTCTCCCGGCCCCCACTCTGGATCGCTGTCATTGTCAGGCGTCAGCGGGGAAAACGACAGGCCGACCTCAGTGAACACCCGCTGCCATCCGGTCGCGGTCAGTCCCGGCTGGCGGGCCGTCGTGATCTCCGTCGTCGGCGGGCCAGCTTCTGCGGCAGCAATCGCGACCTCGGTGCTGACGCCAGCGGCCCGGTTCTTGCGAATGAACCCGATGGCCGAACGATAGATTTGCACGCACTCCGAATCGTCGAGCGGCGGCTTGCACTGGATCAAGTTCACGGCCCGTATCTTGAGCAGCAGGTCTTGCTGCTCCCGCTCATTGTCGAGGTTCGGCCCGCACCTCGCGGCCTCGGCACACGCGAACCGATAGAGTTCGTTGTTCCTGCCGCCAGACTGCACCGGGCGGTGCAGCATCTCGCGAGCGGGGGATCGTGCGACGGCGCGAGACTGCCCGCTGCCGTCGTCGTTCCAGCACAGGTTGAGCAGGCGTTCAGGCAGCGGCTGGAGTTCCACCTCGTCGGGACCCATCCCCGGCACCCACTGGTACACGACGCCCGTGTGGTGCGTAGACGGCGGGATCACCGACTGCGCCGCCTTGCCGCCGTTGCCAATCCGAACCTCGATCCCCAGCACCTTCCGCACCGCGACGGCGGGCAAGTCCTCCTGCCAGCGGAACAGGCGGTGCGGCCCGCGGCCTGCTTGGTAGGTCGGCGTCCAGATTTCCCCTAGGCCGAGTTCGTTCCACGCCGCCTTGGCATGGTCGCCGTCGAGTTCAACGTCGATGACGCCCGACTTCGGCCCGAGCAACAGGCCGACGTTCACGGGCCGCGAGCCCTCGAACCACGACATAACTTCGTCCTCATCATTCGTGGCTGACAGGTGCCACGCTTCGCCGCCGCTGGGATGTTTGCCGGGCGTGCCGCAATCCTTGCCCTTCCAGCACGTGCAGACCTCCGGCTCTACGACTCCGTAGAGTGGCACCAGATGCCAGCCAAGGCGGCAGTACGATGCCGCGAGCGTTCCGACGCTCATCATTCGATCCTCCGCGTAAGTGTGGTGAGAAATCCTCCCCGCCGCGTCTCCACGCGGCGGGGAGGAAACGAATCGACCGACCAGCCCTCCCGTGGCTACGCCGCGTCCTGCGGCACGTCGATCTGCGTGGCGACCCGAGACAGCGGCTCGGTGTACAGCCGCCGCACGATGTCGCCTTCCTCCTTCGTGATCTCGCCGAGGTACTTCGGCACGATCTGCGAGTAGGGCTGGCCTCCTGCGTTCTCCACCCGGTCAAGCGTCAGGCTCACCACCGACCGGAAGTGCGCGACCGGCAGTCGCTTCACGAACGCCGTCACGGTCTTAAGAGATCCCGGTCCAGCCGTCACGAGCAGCGGCCACGCCTCTTCGGCGCGGAGGATCGCCAGCAGGCGAGACTCTTTGCACCGCTTGCCGCGGCCGGATTTGCTCGTGCCGTACTGGTTGTACGGCAACCGGCTCCAGTCGTAGGTCCGATCACCCGTGCGGCACGACTCCAGTACGTCGGCGTCGAGGTCGCCGATGTCCTCGTTGACCCGCACCGCGGTCATGAGGTCATAGGACACCAGCACCGGCGACGCCTTGCCCTGCGGCTCCTCGCTGCCCCACAGCGTGCCGCGCACGCCGTAGTAGGCGAGGATGCCGTCGATGCTCTTCGCGGACTGCTCGTTGTTTCCCGAATCCGTCCACGACCAGACCTTGCCGCCGCCCGCAGGCGTCGGAACGCGAGGGAGATCAGACGCGAGCAGCGTCTCCCCTGGCATCAGGTTCGCCATCAACGCCTCTCGCACGTCCGAGTCGGGACGCAACGCGAGGAACTTGCTCTGGGCAGCACCCGTAATGAGTTCGCTTGTAGGAGCCATATCAGCACCAATCCTTTCTATAAGTAGAAAATACAAACACAACGTAACCGAACGATCAACTACCAAGGGTAAGCCGAGACAGACGTACCTCGCGGTACTCTTGCACCAACCCGTCAAACGGGGTTCCACCCGCAAGCGTGTCGCTGCCTTCAGTGCGATTTTCTTTGAGCCACGCCTTGAGCTGCGACGTGTTGACGCCGACGTACTCAGGGCACTCGCGGCTTGCGATCTCTACCACACGCTCACGAAACTCCGGGGGCACGGAAACCTGAAACGATTCCCGTAGCCCCCACGATTTCCCTGCGGCCCGCACGCGATCGAGCCCCGACGCCCCAAGAACCTCGACCGCCATCTGCTCGGCCTCGTCAAGAGCCCTGTTGACCTTCTTCGCCTCGGCGGCGATCCGATCCTTCTCGGCCTGGAGTTCGGCCACCCGCTCCAGCAACCTCAAGAGCCGCTGGCTGTCTGCCAACTGCCCGTCGATCTCTTCAACGAAACTCATGCCACTGCCTCCTTTCGCGGCGACAACTTCTTCAGCACGGCATCGACAACGTTCCGACGCTCCCGAAGTGCCGCGTACACCTGTTCGTCTACCGTGCCCTCGCAAACGAGGTGATAGTACCGAACGCATCGCGTTTGCCCCGGTCGCCGCAAGCGGGCCAAACTCTGCTCGTAGTCGCCCAGCGAGTAGCCGAGCGAGTAGTAGAGGGCGTATGCGGCCCGGGAGAGGTCTATGCCTACGCCGCCAGACTGCATCTGCACGCCGAGGATCACGGCGTCGCCTGCCTGCCACCGCTCAAGGTCTTTTCGCTCGCCCGACACCTCCGCGTACTCGCGACCGAGGTCGCGAGCCGCTGCCGCAACGTCATCGAGGTCGGACCGAAACCGGCAGAACACGACCACCGGCTCTGTCACCGGCAGGTCTGTAAGCCGATCCTGCAACGCAAGCCGCTTCGACGGCGTGCCGTCGATGGGCGTCACGGCTGCTGCATTGTCCACGCGGGCGTAGCCGCCCGTGGCTTGAGCCAGCCGCAGGAGTTTCGTGAGCGCGTTCGATGCCGTGACCGTCCCCGCACCGATCTCGGCAGTCATCTCGGCTTCCAGC
>VGYP01000147.1 GCA_016872955.1 Planctomycetota bacterium | reverse complement strand
GCACCGGTACGGCGTCTTCGTCTGGGTGCCGCCGGCCGGCATCTGGCGGCGGCTGAGCGACCTGCTGGCCGGCTGTCGGAAACAGGAGACGACATGACGGCGACGCACCATCCCGAGATGCCACTCGTGGCCGCAGCCCCGGCCGACGTGGAGACCTACGTGCAGGCGGGCGCAATCACCGCCGACGACCTGGCGGCGGCGGGCGTGTTCGTGGCGATGGCGGCCCGCGAGCGGCCGCTCGCCCCGACGACACTCGCCTGGGTGGCCATGGCACTGGCGCTCCGCTCGCCGCGCGATGGCCACACCTGCGTCGACCTGGCGGCGATCGGCGACTGGGCCGGCGACGTGCCTCCGGGAATGACTCCGCCCCACTGGCCGGCCGAGGCCGAGCCTTGGCAGACCGCCCTGCTGTCGGCCGGGACGCTCGTGGGCCGCCCCGGCGACCGCACGGTCTTCATCCTCGACGGCAACCGGCTCTACCTCGCCCGCGCGCTGGCCGAGGAGCAAGCGATCGCCGACCGGCTGGCCAAGGCCGCCGCCGCGGCCGCTCCCGCGGCGGCCGGTGGCGTGCGGATCCTGCTCGGCGGGCCCGGCACCGGGAAGACGACGGAGGTGGCCCGTCGGCTGATCGAGAAGTTCCGCGCTGACCCGCGGATGCGGATCGCACTGGCCGCGCCGACCGGCAAGGCGGCCGCCCGCATGGCCGAGGCCCTCCGGGCCCACTGCGTGGCCGAGCAGGCGCCGGCCGAGGTGCTCGACGCGATCGACGCGGCCAGCCCCGTGACGGTGCACCGGCTGCTCCGGGTGCGACCGCGGGGCACGCCCCGCTACCGCTTCGGCACCGACAATCCACTCGACTACGACCTCGTCGTCGTCGATGAGACGTCGATGCTCTCGAGTTCGCTGATGCACCGGCTGTTGGAGGCGATCTCGCCGCGCACGGAGCTGCTGCTGGTGGGCGATCCCGACCAGCTGGCGAGCGTCGAGGCGGGCTCCGTGCTGGCCGACGTCGCCTTGGCGGCGGCGGAGCCGGGCTCGCCGCTGGCCGCCGTGACCGATCGGCTCACGACGCGGCACCGCTTCGGCGCGGAGATCGGCGGCCTCGCCGACGCGATCTTGGCCGGAGACGCGGCCGGGGTGCTGGCGCTGCTCGGCCGGGAGACCGGGGGCGGGCTCTTCCCCGCGGCGCTCGAATGGATTGAGCCCGGCACCGCGGCCCACGAGACGCTCCTCGCGACGGTGGTCGCCCATGCCCGTCGGCTCGGCGACCTCGCGCGGTCGGCCGACGCCACCGCCGCGACCGCGGCCCGGAAAGACCTGCAGGTGCTCTGTGCCCACCGCTCGGGACCGCTCGGGGTGGCGGGCTGGAACGCCGCCGTGGAGAAGCAGCTGGGCGTCCTCGGCGGGCAGCCGTGGTATCCGGGTCGACCGGTGATGGTGACCCGCAACACGCCCGCGCTCGATCTCTTCAATGGCGACGTGGGCGTGGTCGTGGCGGCCGAGGCCGCGGGCGACGACCGGCAGCGGCGACTGGAGGTCGTCTTCCCGCGTGGCCGAGACGTGCGGCGGGTGCCCGTGACGAGGCTCGACGAGGTGGCCACGGTGCATGCCATGACGATCCACAAGAGCCAGGGCTCGGAGGTTCGCCATGCTGTGGTCGTGCTGCCGGAGCGGCCCGGCCGGATCGTGTCGCGTGAGCTCTTCTACACCGGCGTGACGCGGGCCATCGACCGCGTCACGGTGGTGGGCCCGCGGGAGGTGATCGCCGCGGCGGTGACCAAACCGATCCGTCGTGCCAGCGGCCTGGCCGACCGGCTCCGCCGCTTGACGAGCACTTGAACTTTCGTACACTACCGGGCCGCACGGGCGGCGGGCCGCCCCGGGAGCCACCCGTGATCACCTTCCTCCACACCGGCGATTGGCAGATCGGTAAGCCGTTCGCCTCGATCGCCGATCTCGCCAAGCAGGCGCGGGTGCAGCAGGAGCGGATCGAGTGCATCCGACGGATCGGCGACCTGGCGCGTCGGCGGCGGGCCGCCTTCGTCGTGGTCGCGGGCGACCTGTTCGACTCGCCGTCCCCCACCAACGCCACCGTGGCCGCAGCCCTGGGCGCGATCGCGTCGATCGAGGTGCCCGTCTACGCCATCCCCGGCAACCATGATCACGGCGGGCACGACAGCCTCTGGGAACAGCCGTTTTTCAAGCGCGAGCATCGCCGGCTCGCGGCCAACTTCCACCTGATCGGGGAGCCGGAACCGGTGACGGTCGAGGTCGGCGGTGACGACGGCCGGCCGGTGGCCGTGGTCCTGCTTCCCTGCCCGCTCCGCCGCCGCCACGAGGCCGACGACCCGACCGCCTGGATTCGTGGCCTCGACTTCGCGGCCTTTGCCGACCGCCCTCGGATCGTGATCGCCCACGGCAGCACGACCGTGTTCACGCTGGGAGGCTCCGCCGTGGGCTCGGGCGGGCTCGTCGGCCCGGGCAGCAGCACCCGGGCCGACGAGGAGGAGCCCGCGGTGTCGAGCGTCAACACGCTCGCGCTCGACCGGCTACCGATCGCCGAGCTCGACTATCTCGCCCTCGGTGACTGGCACGGATTCCTGGCCGCGGGCCCCAAGGCCTACTACAGCGGCACGCCCGAGATCGACCGCTTCCCCAAACCGGGCCAACGACCGGGCCACGTGGCCGTTGTGACCGCGGCCCGCGGGGCCGAGCCGCGGGTCGAGACCGTGACCACGGGCCGCTTCCGCTGGCTCGTCGGCCAGTTCTCTCTCGCCGACGACGGCCCGCGACAGCTCGACGACTGGCTCTCGGAGGCCACGCGACCGGCCACCCCGGGCGAGCCCGGCTTCGACGCCTGCCTTGCGCGGCTCGAGATCGAGGGCAGCGTGTCGCTCGCCGACCGCGCCGCACTCGACCGGATCGTCGAGTCGTGGGCGGCGCGGCTGCTGCGGCTTGATCTCGCCGATGGGACCGTGCTCGCGCCCTCGGCCGAGGAGATTCGCGATCTGGCCGAGCGGCCTGGCGACCCGATCATCGCCCGCGTGGCCACGGAGCTGGTCGCCCTGCTCGAGGGAACCGCCGGCGGCCCGGAGCCCCGGCCCGATCCCGACGTCGTCCGCCACGCGATCCACGTCCTCCACGCGCTCGTGACGGCCGGCGAGGGCACCGCCGACGACGCCCCGCCCCGGGTGGTCCACGCCGACGCCGACGCCGCCGGCCGTGGGGGAAGGAGGGGGACGTGAGGATTCTCTCGGTGACGGTGGGGAACTACCGCATCCTCAAGCATGCGACCGCCGCCTTCGACCCATCCCGCACCGTCGTCGGTGGCCACCAGGAGGCCGGCAAGAGCACGCTCGTCGAGGCGATTCATCACGCGCTCTTCCTGAGGAGCCGCGGTGCGGGTGCGGTGCACAAGGCCATGCAGTCGGACCTGCACGAGGGCCATCCCACGGTCACGCTCCGCTTCGAAACCGGCGGTCGCACCTACACGATCAAGAAGGTGTTCGCCGCCACCGCCGCGGCCGCTGCGACGCTGCTCACCGACGAGGGGCCGACGGGCGGTGGGGCGGCGGGCGGCCAGTCGTTTCGCGGCGACGAAGCGGAGGCACGGATCCACGAACTGCTCCGCGCCGAAGACACCGGCGGCGGCCCGGGCGTGGCCGGCCGGGTCAAGATGCAGTGGTCGCACCTCTGGGTCTGGCAGGGCACCTCCGGCCAGGATCCGCTCGGTCAGGCCAACGCCGAGAAGCCCGCCGAACAGCTTCGCGACCGGCTGGGCCGGCTCGGTGGGGGCGGCGTGCTGGAGTCACCGCTCGACGCGGCTGCCTCGCGGCGGATCGAGGCCCGCCGGGCCGAACTCTTTCGTGACAACGGCGGCGTCCGGACGGGCTCCGATCTCGCCCGGGCCGGCGACGAACACGACCACGCCGAGGCCGCCTTCGCCGCAGTGACGGCGCTCGTCGCGGGGCTGGAGGCCGCCGTGGATGCGATTGACGCGGCCGAACGCGTGATCGTGACTTCCGAGCGAAGCCTCACCACCACCTCCGCCGAGCTGCACGAGGTGACCGCCAAGCTGCGCCTGGTCGGCGACCTGCGGGTCCGGCTGGCGGAGGAGCAGGCCTCCGCCCGCGAGGCCGAAGCCGCACGCGAGATGATCGCGAACGCCGACACCGCGATCCTCACCTACGAGAGCGAACTCGACCGCCTGAGCCAGTCGATCGCCCCGGCGATGGTGCGGCTCGACGACCTCACGGCCGGTGAGCAGCCCGCCTCCGCGGCGCTCGTCGAGGCGCTCGACGCCATGGACAAGGCAGGGGGTCGCCAGCAGGACGCGGTCACCGCCGTGGCCCTGCTTGAACTCCGTGAGCAACTGGCCCGGCTGACGGTGGACCGGCACGGCCTCGGGGGCCGCTGCCAACGGATCGAGGTGCTCCGCGACAAGGTCACCACGTTGGAGGCCGAGCGCAAACGGCTCGCCGCCGTCACCGTCGCCGACCTGGCCGCGCTCGAACGGCTCGAGCGGACCCGTGATGCCGCGGTGGCCACGCTCGACGCGATCGCCACCCGTGTCGAGTTCATCGCGGGCCCCGGCCCGGCACGGCTCGCCGGCGAGTCGCTCACCCCGACGACGGCCATGACGATCACCGCCGAGAGCCCGCTGACGGTCGGACCGGCCGGTGCGGAGACCGTGTTGCGGATCTCGCCCGGTGGCGGGCGGTCGCTCGCCGAAGCCAGCCACGCGGCCGAGGCCGCTCGCCGCGATCTCGCCACCGCGCTCGACCGCGTGGGCGAGGCGTCGCTCGCGGAGGCGCGACGGACGCATGCCCGACTGCAGGCCATCGAGGCCGACCTCGCCGCCACGCGGGGGGCGGTCGAGGGTCTCGGCGGCGGGCAGGCTGGTCGTGATCTCGAGGCACTCGACACCAAGATCGCGGCCGTGGCCGCGGAGATTCGCCGGCGCGACGATGGCGAGCCCGATGCGATCGGCGAGGCATCGGTGCCGGCCGCCGCGACGGGCGACGACACCGCCGCGGCCCTGCGGCAGGCCGAGGCCCTCAAGGCGGCCGTGCATGCGAGGCTCGTGGCCGCCCATGCGGCCCGCGACACTGCGGCGGCCGATGTCGCCCGCGCCACCGTCGCGGCCGCGGCGGCCCGCCGACGTCTCGATGAACTGGCGACGGGCCGCCGCGAGGTGACCGAGTCGATCCAGGCCGCGCGTGCGACGATCGATTCCCTGAAGGCGAGATGCGACGTGCTCGTGGATCGCTTCGGCAGCGACCGGACCGCCGCCCTGCGAGACCGCGCCGCGACCGCCACGGCGACCGCCGCCGCGGCCGCACACACCCAGGCCGCGATCCGCGGGCTTGCACCCGACACCCTTGCCCGCGAGCAGACGCGGCTTGAGCGGGCGACCGCCAACCTGCAGTCGCAGCGACAGGAGGCCGAGACCCGGCGGCTGGTGGCCCACGAACGGCTCCGGCGCGAGGGCAGCGCAGACCCTCGGGAGGACGTCGCCAGGGCCGCCGTCCGCCGGCGGCTGGCGGCCGCGAGACTCGCCGACGCCCACCGCGAGGCCGAGGCCGTGCGACTGCTCGGCGGCCTCTTCGCGGCCAAGAAGCGGGAGGTGGAGGCCCAGTTCGCCACGCCGCTCGCGAGTCGCGTGGCCGATTACCTCCGGCCGCTGTTCGGGCCCGACACGGTCGTCGAGATCGGCTACACCGCCGGCCGCTTCGATCGGCTGGCGGTGGCCCGCGGCGAGTTCGGCAACGTGACCTGGGACTTCTCGCAGCTCAGCGGCGGCACCAAGGAACAGGTGGCTGCGGCCTTCCGGCTGGCGATGGCGGAGATCCTCGCGGCGGGGCACGACGGGACGTTGCCCGTAGTCTTCGACGACGCGTTCACCAACGCCGACGACGATCGCCTGCGGAAGCTGCAGCGACTCCTCGACCTGGCCGCCGAGCGGGGGCTGCAGGTGATCGTGTTCTCGTGCACGCCGGACGACTACGCGGGCCTCGGGGCGGTCCTTGTCACCCTGCCCGACCGGGCAAGCCCGTAGCGGCCGAGCCCGCGACGCGATCGCGTCGGATCGGGCACGTTCGCTATGATGTTCTCCATCCCCTCCGAGGCATCCCGGGCGGAGCCCCATGTGTTGAGATTCGCATCCGGCAACGCGCTGCGTCCCCTCTGCCTGCTGGCGGTGCTGGTCATCCTGTGGCCGGCCGCCGCCGTGGTCGCGGCGGAACCGGGTTGGACCCAGTGGCGTGGACCCGGCCGCGATGGCTTCGTGGTCGGTGCCGAGTGGCCCGACGGCCTTGCCCCGGAGCGACTCGAGAAGGCCTGGCGGGTCGACCTGGGCCCGAGTTATTCCGGGCCGGTGATCGCTGGCGACAAGGTGATCGTGACCGAGACCCGCGACCGCCGCACCGAGCACGTGCGGGCACTTGACCGCGCCACCGGACGCGAACGCTGGCATGCCGAGTGGGAGGGGGCCATGAGCGTGCCCTTCTTCGCCGCCTCGAACGGCTCTTGGATCCGCGCCACGCCCTGCGTCGACGAGGGCTGCGTGTTTGTAGCGGGCATGCGCGATCTGCTCGTCTGCCTCGATGCCGGTTCCGGCAAGGAGCGCTGGCGGGTCGACTTCATGGCCGCCCTGGAGAGCCCGCTCCCCTCGTTCGGCTTCGTGTCGAGCCCGCTGGTGATCGGCGACCACGTCTACGTGCAGGCCGGTGGCGGCTTCGTCAAACTCGGCAAGCGCGACGGCGCGATCGTCTGGCGCGTGCTCGAGGATGGCGGCGGCATGTCGGGCAGCGCCTTCTCGTCGCCCTTCCCGGTCGAGCTCGGCGGCCGGCGACACGTCCTCGTGCAGACCCGGGACGACCTGGCCGGAGTCGATCCGGACACCGGTGCCGTCCTCTGGAAGACCG
>VGYP01000146.1 GCA_016872955.1 Planctomycetota bacterium | reverse complement strand
TCGGGAAGCTTCGCGACGCCGTGGTCGAGTTTCGGGGGGTGCAAAGAACGGTTCGGCGGTTTTTCGGGAAGCGACTGCCGGGGCCACAACGCCCTGCAGCCGTGCTGCCGGGCGGCATCCACAGGCCAGCGCCCGGCGGCCGTCAGGCCCGCTCGCAGACGCACCGCTGGCTGCCCAGGGCGTCGATCGCCAGCGTCACCACGTCGCCCGCCGACAAGAACCGCGGTGGCTTCATCGCCATGCCCACACCCGGCGGCGTGCCCGTGATCACCACATCCCCCGCCTCGAGCGTGAGGAACTGCGAGAGATACCAGACGATGTGCCAGACGTCGAAGATCATCGTGGCCGTAGTGCCGGCCTGCCGCCGCTCGCCGTTGACCTCGAGCGTCATCCCCAGGGCCTGCGGATCACCCACCTCGTCGGGCGTCACCAGCCACGGACCCAGCGGCAGGAAGTTGTCGCTCGACTTGCCCTTGCTCCACTGACCACCCCGTTCGATCTGAAAGTGCCGCTCCGAGACATCGTTGGCGATGCAGAAACCGGCCACGTGTCCGCGGGCAGCCTCACGCGAGGCGAGGTAGCGGGCCTCGCGGCCGACGACGAGGGCGAGTTCGACCTCCCAGTCGGTCTTGGTGCCGCCCCGCGGAATCAGGATCGGGTCGTGCGGCCCGCAGACGGCACCGGTCGCCTTCATGAACAGGATCGGCTCGGAGGGAATCGCGGCACCCGTCTCGCGGGCGTGATCGGAGTAGTTGAGCCCGATCGCGAACACGTTTCGCGGCCGCGCCACGGGCGCGCCCAGCCGCACCCCGGCCGCCGCCCGCGGCAACGCATCGGGCGTCGCGGCCAAGGAACGCACCTGCTCGAGGCCATCCCCCGCGAAGAAGGCATGATCGAAATCACGGACATGCGTTGACAGGTCGCGAATGCCGCCGTCGGCGGCGAGCAAGCCTGGCTTCTCACGGCCGCGGGGACCGAAGCGGACGAGTTTCAAGGGAGTGCTCTCCGGGCGCGGGAGGGGTCAGCCGCAGCCGCAGGCAGCCGCGCCGCAGCCGGCCTTGCGGGTCGCCAGCCGGGACTCGATCACCAGCGACGCGGGGGTGATCGCCAGGCCGCCGAGCGCCGTGCACCGCAGTTCCCGGGGCATCTGCCCGGCCACCCGTGCGGCCGCGGCCACTACCTCGTCGAAGGGAATCACCTCCGCGAAACCGGCCAACGCCATGTTGGCACACGCCAACGCATTGGCGGCGGCCATCACGTTCTTGCCGAGGCAGGGCACTTCCACCCGGCTGGCCACGGGATCGCAGATCAGCCCCAGCATGCTCTGCATCGCCAGCGAGGCGGCGGCGAGCGCCTGCGGCAGCGTGCCATCGGCGAGCGTGACGATGCCCGCGGCGGCCATCGCCGCGGCCGAGCCCCCCTCGGCCTGGCAGCCGCCCACCTCGGCCGCGAACGACCAGGGCGTGCAGATGAAGACGCCGACGAGCCCCGCCGCGAGCAGGGCCCGCGCCATGGCGGCCTCGTCGCGGCCCATGTCGTCGGCCAGCGTGATCACCGCGGCCGGGAGGGCGGCACACGCCCCTGCCGTCGGCGCCGCCACGATCACGCCCATCGAACTCTTCACCTCCATCAGGGCGGTCACGGCCAGCACCACCCGGTTGAGGACGGGATCGCCCACCAGCCGGCCCGCGGCCAGCGCCGCGGCGAAGCCCGGCGCCTGGGCCGGCAGGATGCGGTCGTCGTAGGTCGTGCCGGCGATGCCCGCCGCGATCGACCCGCGGAGCAGCCGCACGATCGCGACCATGCGGTCCAGCACGTCGGCCTCGGAAAGGCCACCTCGAGCCATCTCGTACGCGACCGCATGCCGCCAGAGGGGCACCCCGCGGCCCGCGTCGACCGCCAGGAGCTCGGCCGCCGACGAGAAGGGAACCCGCATCCCCTTTCGGGATCGCACGGGCAGCACCGGAGCCAGCGACCGCACCGCCGCCGCGGCGGAGAGCCGCGCGATCAGGTCGGCCTGCACCGGGGCATGCGTCTGAAGTTGCACGATCGAGCCGGCCGCCCCGTCGCGGACGGCGATCGCATCGGGCTCGAAGCCGGGCGCGAGGGCCTCGATCTTGGCGGCCAGGCTGCGGGCCGCAGCGGCGGCATCGCCGCCCGCACACAGGACGAGCGTCTCGTGGTAGTCGCCGTGGGCCGAGAGCGGCACGTCGTCGATCGCGATCAGTTCGATCATGCCGCCGCCGGTCGAGATCGCCCGCAGCGTGTGCGACCGCCCGGCCCGCGCGAGCGTCAGCCGGTAGGTGTTGGGATGGGGATCACCCACGTCCACAGTCTCGAAGCGGAGCATCGTGCCCGCCGACTCCAGGGCGGCGACCGCGTCGGGCAGGCGGGCGTCGTCGGCCTCCCAGCCGAGCAGGCCGCCGCAGAGGCCCATGTCGGAGCCCTGCGACTCGTGCGTCGTGGGCAGCGCCCCGGCACGATCGAACTCCACGAGCAAGGTCTCGGGCGTGCCGCCCACGAGGTCGCGGGCCAGCCGGCCGATCCGCAGCGCCGCGGCGCAGTGCGAACTCGACGCCCCCCGCATCACGGGGCCGATCACGTCGTTGAAGATGCTCACGAGCATGGCCCGGTCCTCACACCCGCCCGCTGCAAGAGTCCCAGAACACCTTCAGCCAGGGCTGCGTCCAGGGATTCCAGGTCGGATAGCTCGCCGTCGCCACGCTCACCGCCAGGAGTGTCGCGGCCAGGAGGCGCCGGCCGCGGGTCACGGCCAGCGCGTCGGCCGCCGGCAGCATCGCGTAGAGCCACAGCGGCGCGAACCAGATCGCCCACCGGAAACCGGTTGCCATGCCGCCGTAGTTGCGGTCTTCCGGCGGACGCACGATGTAGAAGGTCAGGCAGACGACCGAGCAGGCCAGGATCGCGGCGGCGACGGCCCGGGCCTCACCGCCACCCGCGGCCGGCCGCCGCAGCGTGATCGCCAGGCCCGCCAGGCTCAGCAGCCAGATCGGCGTGAGCGAGAAGACACCGTGATGGCCGACGAGCACGTGCAAGGCATAGGCCGCCATCGAGGGCTCGCCCCGGTCGATTTCGCTTTTTTCGGTGGTAGGCTTCCAGTAACTGTCGACGACACGGTCGCCGCGACGGTATTGGAAGTCGTACCAGCCGCCGGCCACGTGCCGCTGGGCGTAGGCCGGCGCCAGCGTGCCGTGGGCGACGTAGTTGGCGGCCAGGGCCGCCGCGACCACGAGCACCGCGCCGGGCAGCGCCGCCACGAGCGTCGACCGCGGCGACTTCCCGGCCAGCAGCGCCAGCACGCAGGCCGCGAACGAGACGGCCGGCAGCTCGCAGGCGGCCGTGAAGGCGGCGGCGGTGCCCGCGATCACGAACCAGCGCGGCCGCCGGTCGCCGTCGACCACGATCCGCAGCATGGCGTCGAGCGCCACGAGCGCCGCGCAGGCGGCGGGCCAGTGGTTGGTGAATGAGACCGCATAGGCCGTCACCAGCGTGCCCAGGCCGCCGGCGGCCACCACGAACACGCGGCCGAAGTCGGTCGTGCCGTAGCGGTCGGCGATGCCCGCCAGGATCAGCAGGTAGCCCACGAAGGGCAGCACGTTCCAGGTGAACAGCAGGATGCGGCCGAGTTCATGCGGATGGCTGCCCAGGGTCTTGCCGGTGAGCCTGTGCAGCAGCCAATACTCACCGGCCATCAGCGTGGGCAGCAGTGGCGGCTTGCTCGAGAAGAGATGCCCCTCGTCGGGCCCGGGCGCGGGGCCGCCGCGGCCGTCGTGCTTGACCATGTCGATGGTGTCCCAGTTGGGCTGGGAGACGATCTCGTCAATCGCGTAGGTGCCATGCTCGACCAACGCCCGCACGGTGCACCAGCGGCTGCGATCGTTGCTACTGAGGAAGGGCCGCTGCAGCTGCCGCGGCGGCGCATCGGGCTGACGGCGGCGGGACTCCTCGCCCAGGTGCCGCTCCAGGCGGACGAGGTCGACCGAGTTGACCGACATCAGTCTGCCGGCGGCGTCGCCGGCCGCGATCGCAATCAGCAACAGGCAGACGCCGCGGCGAAGGGCTGCAGGCGGGCTGGCGCGGGAGTCGGTTGGGGGCGGCATGCCAGGGGCCGGATGGCTCTGGGGGAGCGGCGACGAGCGTGGTTATAGTTGGGGAGGTTGCGACGGGCCAAACCGGGCCCATCGACCGCCGGCAGGCCCGCCATGATCTCGTTCGTCATCCCGTTCGTGGACGAGGAGCCAACGCTGGCCGAGTTGTTCGACCGGATCGCGGCCGCGACCCGCCCGCTGGGCCGGCCGTTCGAAGTGATCTTCGTGGACGACGGCTCCTGCGACGGCGGGGCCGCCCGGTCGGCGGCGCTGGCCGCGGCCCATCCGGGGGAGGTGAGGCTCATCGAGTTGCGCGGGAACTTCGGCAAGAGCGCGGCCCTCGCGGCGGGATTCGACCACGCGCGGGGCGAGGTGGTGTTCACGCTCGACGCCGATCTCCAGGACGATCCCAAGGAGGTGCCGCGCTTCCTCGAGGCCCTCGCGGGTGGGCTCGACGTGGTCAGCGGGCACAAGCGGAGCCGCCACGACCCGTGGCACAAGGTGCTACCCTCGCGGGTCTTCAACTGGCTGGTCCGTCGCCTCACGGGCGTGCCCTTGCACGACGTCAACTGCGGCTTCAAGTGCTACCGGTCCGAGGTGCTCCACGACGTGCGGGTGTATGGCGAGTTGCACCGCTTCATCCCCGTGTTGGCCGCCTGGAACCGGTTCCGGGTCGGCGAGATCGACGTCGAGCACCACCCGCGGCGGCACGGGGTCTCGAAGTTCGGTGCCCGCCGCTTTTTTCGCGGCCTGATGGACCTGCTGACCGTCACCTTCCTGCTCAAGTACGACCGCAAGCCGCTGCACTTCTTCGGCTGGCTCGGCTGTCTGGCCTTCCTGGCCGGGCTGTGCATCTGCGGCTACCTGACCGCGGTCTGGTGCGGTGGGGCGAGCATCGGCCAGCGGCCCCTGCTCACGCTCGGCGTGCTCTTGATCCTGGTCGGCGTGCAGATTCTCGCCACCGGCCTGCTCGCCGAACTGCTGGTGCACGTCGGAGGCGATGCGGCGCCGCCCTACCGCGTGCGGCGCACCGTGGGCTTCGAGCCGCCGGCCGAACGCGGCTGAAGCCGCCGCCCCGCGGCGGCGGTCACAACCAGCCGGCGACGGTGAGCAGTTCGACGACCAGGATGATGCCCACGCCCACCAGCGACTCGCCGGCGATCAGACCGCTGGCGACGGGCACGGTGAACCCGGCAGTCCGCGGCCGGCCGCGGGCGACCAGCCAGGCCACCAGAGCGCCGGCGAACATGGCGATCGAGTTGAAGGCTGGGATCACGCCCGCGATCCCGAGGCCCGTCGTCGACGGCAGCCAGCGGCGGTCGGCCGGCGACGCGAACTCCTCCACGAGCGTCAGCACGACGCCCAGCACGGCGCCCACCAGGATCGCCGGCACCGCGCCCGGTGGCAGGGCCTGCAGCCCCTCGGCCAGCAGTTCGGCCACGCCCGCCCAGACCTTCGCCGCCGGGGCGGGCAGCGACTCCGAGCCGAGCCGATCGGGATTGCGCTGCACCACGAACTGGTAGGCCGGCACCGAGATGAGCGTGCCGGCGATCACGCCGCAGAGCTGCGAGATCGTCTGCTTGCGGGGATGGCCGCCGAGCAGGTAGCCGCTCTTGAGGTCGGTGAGCAGGTCGGCGGCGTGCGAGGCGGCCCCGGCCGTCACCGAGGCCGTCATCAGGTTGGTGGTGATGTTGGAGTGGGCCAGGACGCCGTAGATCAACTGCGTGATCTTTCCCATGGCGCCGATCGGCGTGATGTCGGTCTCGCCGGTGGCCCGGGCGGCGACGATCGAGAGCAGGAAGGTGACGAGCACCGCCACGACGCCCATCCACCAGGTGATCCCAAGATCACGTGCCCGAGCACGACGCAGGCGGCGCCGGCCACCAGCGTGCCGGCCACGAACCAGGTCGCCGGCACCTCGATGCGGGCCAGCGGGTCGTCGTCGCGGCCGCCGGCCGCCCCGACCAGGCGGCCCAGGCCGCCGAAGGCCCGCACGACCGTCCGCCATCGCAGGCCGAACGAGAGCAGGCCCGAGGTGACCATCATCGACGTGGCCGGCCAGAGGACCCACGACACGATGCCCCGATAGCCGGGCTGGGCGATCCCGCGCTCCACCAGGATCGGCCCGATCACGCCGTAGCAGATCACGGCGCCCAGCAGCATCGACGACGCCACGCGGAGCCCCATGATCGCCCCCGCGGCCACCATGATGAGCGAGCCCTCGATGCCGAGCGTGAAGCGGGTGAGCAGGTCCCGGGCCGCCGCGGTGGGCAGGAAGGGGAACTGTCCCGGAAAGGCGAACGCGGCCAGCGGCTTGACGTTCGGAAACAGGTCCCGCCAGATCGCCAGGCCACCCCCCGCGATGGCCGCCACGAACAGCGAGCGGGCCTTCGCCACCGCGGCGGCCCCGGCGGAATGCAGGCTGCGGAGCGTCTCGGCGGTGGCGATCCCCGACGGGAACGGCAGCCGGTCGATGTTGACCAGCTGCCGCTTGAGCGGGATCGCCATGAACACGCCCAACAGCGAGACGGCCCCGAGCCAGAGCCCCAACTCCAGCGACGTGAGCAGGCGGCCCGTCGTCAGGTAGAGGGCGGGCAGTGCCGAAACGAGGCCAGCGCTCGACATGTAGCCGGCGGCGCTGGCGGCGCTCGACATCGTGTAGTTCTCGAGGATCGTGAAGTGGCGTCCCCGCCAGGCGGGCACGATCCGCTCGAGCGCCGAGAAGACGGCGTAGGCGATGATGCAGGAGGTGACGGTGACGCCCAGGCCCCAGCCGGTCTTCAGGCCCACGTAGAGGTTCGAGATCGACATCACGCCG
>VGYP01000145.1 GCA_016872955.1 Planctomycetota bacterium | reverse complement strand
CGATCAACGAGCACATGCACCCGACGAACAACGTCACGATCACGTTTGCGATCTCCACCCGGAACAGAGCCCCGCAGAAGAGCAGGATCACGAGAACCGCCACGAGCAGCACACTGAAAGCTGCCATGGCAATGCTAGCCCGCAGGATCTTCGCCCGCTGCGAAAGAATCGCTAGCTTGGCATAGCAGACCTCCAGCTCATCGTGCCCAACAACCTCACAATCAGCGGCCACGATTCGGGCGCGGTCGATGACTCGCGAAATTCTATTGGTCATGCACAACAGCAACAGGCCCACACCGGAAATGAGGATGACCGGTCCTACTGCCAGTTGCAGCGTTGGGATCAGTGATTCGAGCGAAAGAGACTGCGGTCCCATGTGGCTGCCCTACTTTAAACGGCGAGATACTCCTGATCCAACGTTGCAGGCTCAGCCTGTTCGGACTCGGCGTGGATTTCCGACGAGTTTTCAGGCTGCTCTCCGGGGAACTCGGACCGAGCCTGAACGACTGCCACATCTTCGACGAAATGAGCATCCATGAGTAAAGCTCCTCAGGTGATGAACCGCGGTCAATGGCCTGCGCTAACACCACGGCCGACACTGCTTTTCTAGCCAAGGCGATGGAGGGCCGGCACGAAGAGCTTCAGAACACCGCTCGAATCGGGCAAAAGTTCAACGGACACAAGCCCAGCTACACGGATCCTAAGCGGCACTTTGGCATGGCGGAGCCCCCGCAGCGCGGGCACCAAAGAATCAGAAATCTTTCGTGCCGCCCACGCGGTGCGAAAAGCGGCAAAACTCAACCGCAGTCCAGAGTCATCGGCCTCAATCACGACCGGGCGACCATTCAGCGTTCCCGTGAGTCGCCCGGCCAGAATCAGTTTGGGGACGTACCCGTGTCTCTCGTCCGGATTTTCATGGTCCCATGCAGCACCCACTCGGCATGCTCCGCTGAAGGGCCTGTGCCGCTGGGGATCTTGATGTGCATGTTTTCGAACTCATACGTGATCTCAGCCCGGCGACCAGTGAGATTGTCGTAAAGACCAATCAAAAGGTCCGGCCAATTGGTTGTCTGCTTGTCTGACACGACTGAGGCTCCAGTAGGGATTTGCCACCTGACTGGGAGGAGTATAGGCCCCGTCCCTGATGGCGGCTGCGGTTTCTACCCGCGCCTACCTCCAAACCAGCCAACCAATGAGTGCCCAAGAGCGGCGACCGTTTTGACCGCCGCGGGGCTATTTCGGGTCCGTAGTGCCCAGATTCTCAGTTCCGCAGTCCGAGAATCCGCCGCCCACCCCCCCCAACCACAGCAAAGTTTTGGCCAAAACCACCACCACGACACCCGCTCCTCCTCTGTCCTCCCCCACTCTCCGCAGTCGGTCGGCGGGCCACGGGCCGGCGAGACGGGCAGCGGCTTGAGCGGTTCGCCCAGATGAGCCACTGATCCCCCGCATATTTCGTACCATTGCTGATGAGAGCGTGGGGAGGGGGTCAGGGGGCGTCGGACGAGCCGGCGATCTCAGGACGGCAGCGAGCGATGGAAATGGACGTGCCTCCAGTTGCCACCGATCTTCTGCCAGAGCCGTGTCTCTTCGCAGGGCTTGGCCAACGGCCGCCCCGCCTCGTCAAGTGTCTGCGTGAGACGGACGTAGGCGACCAGCGCTACCGTTTCCGAGAGCAGCCGCACGACCGGCGAAGCCAAGGTCGTCGTCACGGGACGGGTCGTCTTGCCCGGATCGCCCGGCAGCCGAAAGTAAAACTCGTGGAAGCCCAGGCCTGCCACGAGTTGGCCGCGTGCCTCGGGCTCGAAGCAGGTCAGGTCGTCGGCGACCAGTCGACGGTAGGCCGCCCAGTCGCCGGCGGTCACGGCGGCCAGCAGTTGTCGCGAGAGATCCAGGAGTTCGGCTTCCACGGCGGCCGGGGCGGTCATCGCAGGGTCTCCGGGTGGGACGGGCATTCGGGCCGAACCGTAGGCACGGCCAAAGCCCGCAGACTATATCCATCACGCGTGTGCCCGTCGCGGTGACCCAGCGAGGACGCCGCGCCCGCTATCCGGCATGCTGCCGCAGATGGGCGGCCTTCTCGGCGGCCGCCTCGGGATCGGAGCTGACATCGGCCTTCACGTGCAGGGAAACTTCCTCAATCTGCGCGACCAGGTCGCATTGGCCCAGCAGCCGTAAGGCCTAGCGCGGGACGCTGGGGCCGAAGTTCGCAGCGGCGAAGGACTCGTCCACAATAGTGCACCAGGCCTCATTGCGGCCGTCGCCGCCAACGTCGCCGAGGACGAACGACTCATTGCTGGGGACCGATCCCCAGAAGGGACCGTACAACTTCGTGCGTCACTCGCATGCCTGCAGCTTGGGAAGCACGTCGGCCTCCCGGAAGGGCCACTCCTCAGGCCGGCCGTTGATGCGGACCGCCGTGACGTGGGGATTGTCGAAGATCGGACGCGGCACGGTATCGAACATCTCCTGACGCCGCAACATACGGCTACAGAAGTTGAACCAGAGCACCTCCCCGTAGCGTGACTCGCAGAACTCCGCCGTCTCTTGCCAGAGTTTTCTCAGGCCGATGAGCCGGATGTCGGGCCCCCCGGAAGGCTTCCTGCACCGAAGTAATATGGCGACGCAGTAAGTCAACGATATCGAACAGTTGACCCAGCCGGCTCTCGCTCCGCAGGTGACGAATCAGCAGCAGCGAACAGAGCAGCAGGATGATGCCGCGGACGACGGTCTCGGAGGCGAGGCCGATGAAACTCAGGAGCATGGCGATGATCACGGCGCGGATGCCGGCGATCACGTCCCATTCGACACGTAGCAAACGCTGGACATTCATGGTTGCCGATTCCCGTGGTCGACCGACAAACCATAGGGGGGGCCGTACCGAACCCGTCCGGAGCCCGGAGACATGCTCGGAGAGTCACGGAATGCAGCCGACAAGACTGCGCGGCGAAACGCCGGTGCGGCCGGCGACGGCACGTCGTGTCCGGGAGGTGGAGACCACGGCGGACACGTCCGCGATCTCCCGCCCGCGTCCTCGCCTGCCGGTACCAGTCCTTCTCCCGACTCTTGGGGGCAGCACGATGGCCTGTCGCCCAGCGACCGGCCGATCTTTGCCGGAGGCCATGTTGAGATTCGTAGATTTCGATGCTTGAGGGGATGCCGACAGCGGTGCGAACCTCCGCCTCGTCTGCGACTCCGTCGATATCGGTGATGCGGCCGTCGGCGAACGAGGGGATCACTCCGCGTGGACCGAACCGCTTTCAAAATTCGAGATTCTTCAGGTAGTCAGGGTGTTCGGGCTCCTCCTCGGCGTTCCGCTGGTAGCGATTGCCGAAGAACTCGTCGAAGCCGTGCCGCGTGGGCAGCATCTCGTCGCAGTCGCCGAGGTGGTTCTTGCCGAACTGACCGGTCACCTAGCCGCGGGCCCGCAGGAGCGTGGCGAAGGTTGGGTCTTCGGCCTGCATGCCCTTGGCTGCGCCCGGCAGCCCGACCTCGGTCAGGCCGGTGCGGATCGGGGATTGCCCCGTGATGAAGGCGGCCCGGCCGACGTTGCACTGCCCGATGTCGTCTCTCCAGATCACGAGAATATTCGGCTACCGCGGCGGGTCGGCCGCCAACGCGGTCCCGACGAGAGCGCAAGACAGGATCGCCAGCACGATGGCGATCGGGCGGCAGCGGACGGTGAGGTGCGGCATCGAGTGGTGCTCCGGGGAAGGAATCGGCAGGGACTCTCACGAGGGCAGCGGGATCGCATTCCGCAATACACCACTGACAGAATCGCCGCCGGCTTGCGCCGCCCGTCAGTGGCGCGTCGCGTCATGGGGCTCGTTCCCGCCGCTGTGACCGGCGGCGACGCACACCGCGACGACGAGATCGCCGGCGACGTTGAGCACCGTGCGGCACATGTCGAGGAGCCGGTCGACGCCGAAGATGATGCCGATGCCCTCGCCTGGGACACCGACCGACCGGGCGAGCACCGCGATCAGGGGCAGCGAGCCGCCCGGCACGCCCGCCGTGCCAATGCCGGCGAGGATCGACATCAGGACCACCTGGGCCTGCTGGCCGACGGAGAGCTCGACGCCGAAGGCCTGCGCGAGAAAGAGCACGACCACGCCCTCGTAGAGGGCGGTGCCGTTCTGATTGGCGGTCGCCCCCACGGTCAGCACGAACCGCGACGTGTCACGCGGCAGTAGGAGATCGTGCTCCGCCACCTGTAGCGCGGTCGGCAGCGTGGCATTGGAGGACGAGGTTCCGAAGGCCACTTCCAGCGCCGGTGCCGCGGCCCGAAAGAAGGCAGCCGGGCTGCGGCCGCCCAGGAGCCGCAGCACCAGCGGGTAGACAACGACCAGTTGAATCGTCAGGCCCAGCAGCACCGTCACCGCGAACCAGAACAAAGCCACGACCACGTCAAAGCCGACCCGTGATGCCACGGCAAACACCAGGCAGCCTGCCCCGATCGGCGTCAGCGACAGCGCCCAGCCGATCACGGTCATGGCGACGCTGTGCCAGGCCTCGAGCCAGGCCACGAGCGGGCCACAGCGGTCGGGTCGGGCGGCGATCGCGGCCCCTAGCAGCAGTGAGAAGACCATCACGGCGAGCATGCCGTTGCCCTTCGAGCTGCCGTCGATGGCCCCCACCATCTCCTGGAGCGGATTGTGGGGGAGGAGGTCGATGAGCACCTGCGTGAGCGGCTTGGCCGCGGCCGTCCCCGCAAGCAGTCCCTCGGCCGCCCGCGTCTCCCGGGCGAGGAGTTCGTCGCGACTGGTCGCGGCGAGCGCGGCCCCTGGTCGGATCGCATTGACCAGCAGCAGGCCCACCGCGACGGCGGCAGCGGAGAGCAGGGCGGAGACGAAGAGCGTGCGGATGCCGATGCGGCCGAGTTTGCGCAGGTCGCCCATCTCGACCACCGCCAACGCGAGCGCCGAGATAACCAGCGGCAGGACCACCACGAAAATCAGCCGCAGGAACAGGTTGCCGACCACGTCGGCGACGGCCCGCGCTGCCGCGACGATCCCGGGGGCCCCGCCCGCCTGCCGCTGCCAGGCGTTGGCCAGGAGTCCGAGGATCATGCCCAGGGCGATGCCCAGCAGGATGGCCGACGCGGCGGGGCCGCGCGGGGCCGCCGGCGGCACCGCATCGGCGGCGGGGCCGCGGTCGTGCGAACCCGATCCTGCGTCGTCGCCGTCCAGTGTCGATCTCTCCCCGTCATCGTGCCCTGACCCCGCCATGCGGACGGACGTCGAAGCCTGGTGATGACGCCGTAGAGCGTACTGCCGCCGCCACCGATTGTGAAAGCCGACCGCGTGGCGTCGGCCGCGGTCGGAACACGCTGCCGGCCGCACCGGGTGCGTCAGATTTCATTCCTCGAGCAGCGTGATGAAATTATCGATGCCCTTGCCGTCGGGGCGTCCGAACCAGTCGAGCTTCTCGTTCCAGAGGTTGTAGTCCCACACGGCAGCGGCGGCCCGGAGCCTCCGCACGATTCCCTCGAGCATCACCCGCACGTCATGCTTGCGGCGGAGTTCGAGCGGCGTCGTCACGGCCGCCAGCACCAGAAACGCGACGCCCAAAACCGAAGACCGCAGCAGCATGGATTCGTGTCAGACCACTCGCGTGCCCCAGTTGAGCCGTCCCATCGACGAGAACAGCTCCGCCAGCGTGATCGTCACGAGGCCTTCGGCAGGGTTGGCGTCGCAGTAATTCATGGCCATGTTGCCGGCGTCGGTGCCCCAGGGGTTCCGCAGGGCCAGCGACTGCAGGCCGCCCGCGGCATCGAGATTCCGCGACCAGACCGTGTAGGCGTGGTTGACGACGAACCTGGTTCCCAGTCGTCCGGTGGGCGAGTTGCCCAGTGAGACCGTCAGGTGCTGCTGGTTGGGGGTACGGAACCGCTGCACGATGTCGGCGGCCAGCGAGGCAGCGCTGGTGTCGCCGATCCTCGGCGGCTGGGCGGTCGGAACGTTCCGTAGGAACGGCACACCCTGGTCTACAGGCTGCCGAAGAACGCGAACACCTCGTCGGCGTTGGTGCTGGCCAGGTCGGTGTAGTCGGGCGAGCCCGGGAGCTGTTGATCGGCCAGCCTGATTCCCTTCTCGGAGGTGCTCACCCAGATCGAGTTGGCCGCCCCCTGGGTAGCGTAGTGGGGCACCGTCTGGCTGCCGGGCCGGAGGGGCAGCACCGCTTCGACCCGGTAGTGGTTCAGCCCCAGCCGCAGGCCGTAGGTGCCATCGCCAAAGTCGACCAGCGACCGGCGCACCGCCCACCCCTTGTCGGGGGCGTTGTTGCAGGTCAACGCGGCGAGCCCCGACACGACCTCGCCGTCACCGACGACGCCCTGATTGATGTCCGTGGCCCGCAGCCCGAGCGACGAGAACAACGGCCTGTCGGTGAATGACGCACTGGCCAGGCCGACGGGATAGGCGGGGCCGGGGATGGAGTCACCGTCGAGGGTGCGATCGGCCCCGGGGTTGGCGAAGCCCCGAATACCCTGATCGACGTCGGTCGCGTCGAGGTCACGGCGAACCGTCGCTGACCGTCACTCGCAGCGACGCACCCTACACGGTGTCGATCAGCGGGGGGCACCACGCCGCACGTGCCGCGGCGCGATGACGTCGGTGGCCAGCCCGAGCCGTTCGAGCAGCAGGATGACGTAATAGGTGCAGTCGAACTCCCACCACCGGTGCTGGACCGACGCGCTGGCGGGGTCGTGATGATGGTTGTTGTGCCAGCCCTCGCCCATCGCGATCACCGCGACCAGCCAGTTGTTGCGGCTGTCCTCGTTGGTGGCGTAGGTGCGATAGCCGAAGACGTGCGTCAGGGAGTTGACGCTCCAGGTAATGTGCCACACGAGCACGGTGCGCACGAACACGCCCCACACCAGACAGCCCATCGCACAGGCGTATCCGGATACCCAGTCACCCCCCCAAGAGCGACCCACCAGCAGCCCCACGGTCCAGAAGGCCGCCGCATGGGCGGCATAGATCCAGAGCACCGACGTCGGATGCCGCTCCAAGAAGCGATAGTAGCGGTCAGCGAA
>VGYP01000144.1 GCA_016872955.1 Planctomycetota bacterium | reverse complement strand
TCCGCCTGCTCCGCCTTGCCTCGTGGCATTTCTGGCCCTCCCTTGGTTGCGGCCAACCAGGATTCTCGCTCCCGGAGTGGCCTCGTTGAAGGGGGGCAGGTCAGTCAGCGTCGACTTCCGCCGGCTTCACGTCGCGGTCGGCCTTCTCCAACTGCTGCTCGAGCCACGCCTGATCGATCTGCAGCTTCGTCTTCTGCCGCTCGAGCCGGGCCATGTCGACGTCCTCCTCGGCCCCGCCTCCGGCTTTAAATGCTGCCGTCTTGGCTTGCCGCCCGCCACGCAAGGCTCCGGGTAACCCGCCGGGGCGCGCCGCCCGGATGCACGGGCTCCGGGTGCGCTCAGCCCAGTTCCACAAGCGACCGCACGCTCGCCAGGAGCTTAGTCGGGTCGGCGAGCGTGTCGGCATGGAGCGGGATCACCGCCGTCTTCTGGTCCACGACCCGGACGACGCGGCCCTTCTTGGCGGCGGCCTGGCGGAGGGCATCGATCCGCTCACGGTCATGGTGGCCGATGATCAGCATCCCCGGATGGCGGGTGATCGAGTCGATCCCCAGGTCGATCGCCCGGCAGCGGAGCCGGGCGAAATCCAGCAGCCGGCGGGCCTCGTCGGGAGGCGGGCCGAAGCGATCGGAAAGTTCCGCCGCGAGATCGTCGACCTGCCGCGCAGCTGTGGCCCGGGAGAGCCGCCGGTAGACGTCGATCTTGGCCCGGAAGTCGGGCACGTAGTCGCGTGGCAGCCAGGCTTCTCCGGGCAGGTCCAGGTTCACCGGGGGCGGCTCGGCCGGCGGCATCTTCTTGAGGCCCCGCACAGCCGTCTCGAGCAGCCGGCAATAGAGCTCGTAGCCGACCGTGGCGATGTGGCCGCTCTGTTGGGTGCCCAGCAGGTTGCCCGCGCCGCGAATCTCGAGGTCCCGCATGGCCAGTGAAAACCCCGCTCCCATGCTCGAAAACTCTTGGATGGCCCGCAGTCGTTTGGCGGCGGTGCTCGTGAGCCGGGCCGTCTCGTCGACAAGGAGGTAGCACCAGGCCCGGTGGTGGCTGCGACCCACACGACCGCGGAGCTGGTGGAGGTCGGCCAGACCGTACTGGTCCGCCCCGTCGATGAAGATCGTGTTGGCCCGGGGGATGTCGAGGCCGCTCTCGATGATCGTGGTGGCGAGCAGGATGTCGGTCTTGCCCTGCACGAAGCCGACCATCACCTCCTCCAGTTCGGTCTCGTTGAGGCGGCCGTGGGCGATCCCGATCGAGGCCTCGGGCACGATCTGCCGAAGCCGATCCGCCACCTTGTGGATGTCGTGGATGCGGTTGTGGACGAAGAACACCTGCCCGTCGCGGGCGAGTTCCCGCTCGATCGCGGCCCGGATTAGCGACGTGTCCCAGCGAGTGGGCTTGGTCTCGACGGGAATCCGGTTGGTGGGGGGTGTCGTGAGGTTCGAAATGTCGCGGATTCCCAGCATCGACATGTGCAGCGTCCGTGGGATCGGCGTGGCCGTCATGGTGAGCAGGTCCACGCTCGCCCGCAGGGCTTTGAGCCGCTCCTTCACGTCCACGCCGAACCGCTGCTCCTCGTCCACGATCACGAGGCCGAGGTTGGTAAAATGGATGTCGGCGCCGGCGAGGCGATGGGTGCCGATCACGATGTCGACGCCCTTGCGGGCCAGGCCCTCGAGCGTCTCCCGCTCCTCGGCGGCGCTCGTGAGCCGCGACAGGGCCCGGATCACGAACGGAAACTCCGCGAACCGCGCGGTGAAGGTGCGGCGATGCTGCTCGCAGAGCACGGTCGTGGGCACGAGCACGGCCACCTGCATGCCCGCTTCCGCCGCCTTGAAGGCGGCCCGCATGGCGAGTTCCGTCTTGCCGAAGCCGACGTCGCCGCAGAGCAGCCGGTCCATCGGCCGGGGCCGCTGCATGTCCTCGCGAATCGCCTCGATGGCCGTGAGCTGGTCGGGGGTCTCGTCGTAGGGAAACGCCTCCTCGAACTGCCGCTGCCAGGGGGTGTCGGTCGGAAAGGCAATGCCGGGCCGGCTGGCGCGGGTGGCCTGGAGGCGGAGCATGTCGGCCGCCATGTCGGCCAAGGCACGCTCGACGGCGGCCTTCTGCTTCTCCCAGGCGGCGCCGCCGATCTTGGCCAGCTTGGGCGCGAGCTTCGTGCCGCCCACGTATTTCTGGACCAGTTCGATCGCCGAGGCCGGCACGTAGATCTTCGTAGTTTCCGCGAACTCCAGTTCCAGAAACTCCTCGGTGCGTCCGTGCTGCTCCAAGAGCGTGAGGCCTCGATAGCGGCCGATCCCGTGGGCCACGTGGACGACGTAGTCCCCCTCGTGGAGGTCGAGGAAGGTGTCGATCGCGCGGGAAAGCCGCTGCCGCGCCGGCCGGCTGGCGACCTCCTCGCGATTGAAGAGCTCCGCACTCGACACCAGCACGAGCTTCTCGGGGATGACGCGAAAACCTCCGGAGAGCCGGCCGCGGGCGAAGTGGAGCCGGCCAGTGCGGGCCGGTGCCGAGTCGGCGAGCAACTCCCCGAGCCGTTGTTCCTCAGCCTCCGTAGGGCAGACGACCCAGACTTCCTGGTCCTTGCCCACCGTCTCGAGCTCCTCGCGGACCCTGTCCAGTGCGCCCGTGAACCGCTCCACGCTCTCGATCGCGAGCGTCGCGGTGGCATCGAGGCTCGAGGGCGGAATGGCGGACAGGGCCAACGACGGGTGGCGGTGGAGCCTGGCGAAGACGTCGTCGGGGTCGAACACCGCGCCGGTGTCGCCGAGTCGTCGGAAAAACCGCTTGGCCTCCTCGGCGCACTCGCCCGGCTCCACGACCGCGACGCGGGAGCCTGCCGGTAGCAGGTCGGCCAGGTGGGTGTGCCGCGTGCCGCCGGCGTCGGCGGCCAGGGCCGTCAGGTCGATCACGTCGAGGACGGCGACGCTTCGCTGCGAGACCGTGTCGAACGTCCGCAGCGACTCGATCTCGTCGCCGGAGAGCTCCACCCGCACGGGCCGCTCCCAATCGGCGGCGCAGAGGTCCACGATCCCGCCGCGGCGGGCGAAGGAGCCGGGGGCATCGATCGCGTCGGCGGCCCGCCAGCCGCGGCTCACCAGCCACTCCGCCAACTCCTCGGGGTCGACCCGGCCGCCGACGGCCAGCCGGCGGGTGCCCGCCTGGATGGCGCGGGGATCGGTGAGCGGCGCAAGCATGGCCTGAATGCTCGTCACGACCAGCGGTGGTGCGGGGGCCTCCGGCAGGGCCAGGCGTTTGACGACTGCCAGCCGCTCGGCCTCGACCAGATCGTCGGCGGCTGCCGGCTCGGCGCCGAAATCCTCGACCGCCGGAAGGAGGAGCGGCGGCCATTCACCGAAGAGCGAAACGTCGTCGACGAAAGCCTCGGCTTCAGCGGCATGCGGCAGGACGACAAGCAGCGTGCCGTCCACGACTGCCCCGGAAGCCCGAACGCGGGCCGCGACGTTCGCGAGCCGCCGCATGACGGCCGCGACGGCCAGCGCGCACGCGGCACCCCAGGTTCCACCGATCGTGCCGCCATGCCCGTTACAAAGGCCGGCGATCACGTCGGTGAACCCGCCGTGCTGCTCGAGCGTGTCGGCGAGTCGGGCGAGTCGCCCGTCGGGTCTCGTGGTCGTACGTCCCACTTGACCCGAGTATAGGGCCAGGTCGACGCCGGAGGGCCGCAGGCGGCGGAGCCAAGAACAAAGCCGGGCCCTCGCGGGGAGGGCCCGGCCTGGTTCGTGACGTCACACGGCTCGGTTCGTCAGCCTGCGTTGCAGGCGGGATCTGCGGAGCAGGCCGGCTCTTGGCAGCAGCTCGTGCAGCAGTTCCGCGACCGGCGAGCCCGGCCAAAGCGGCGCGGCTTCTCGTTGCAGCAGGAGGGCTGAGCACAGCAGGCCGGCTCAGCGGCTCCACAAGCGGGCTCTGCGGCGGCACAGGCCGGCTCGGCGCAGGACGAGGGGCACTCGCAGCAGTTGCGACTCCGCCGCCTGCCGGCAGCAGAGGCCGAGTCGGCGGCGATGAACCCGACGACCAAGAGCACGACGAACATCGGGAAGACTGAAGAAAAACGCTTCATGGACAACCTCCTAAAGGAAAAACCGAACCGAATCGCGATCCGTTCAAGGCTTGATTCAGTTGGCCGAGGCCCGCGAACCACCCGCGGATCTCGAATCGCGACCACCCTAGCGGGTCGCGCAAAAATGGGGGAAGTGGAAAAATTGTGACGGGGCAGGAATGGGCTGGTTCCCGGCGTTTTTTGCGGTCGGGCCTCTTTTCGGGCCCGCCGGAAGCCGGCCGGCGACGCCATCTGCCTGGCCTCGGCCCCTGGTCACCCGACCGGGGATAGGATGCCCCGGGCCGCCGCGTCCTTCCTGAATCCGCCCGGAGCCGACCGATGACGACTCGTCTGGCCCAGTGCTTGCTCATGTGTGCGGGTTGGGGAACGATCGCCTGGGCAGCGACGTCCGATCTTGCGTTTCCGGATGCCAAGACCGACGCCTGGCATGGCCACGTCCGCCATCTGTTCGCCTTTCAGGGGCGACCGGCCTGGGTCGTGGAGCCTCGAACACCGCTGGCGGGCAATCCCTGGTCGTGGTGCCTGATGTTCCCGGATGCGTTCACCGCCCGCTGTGCGGCACCCCAGTTGCTCGACGCCGGCTTCCACCATGCCTTCCTGGACGTCGGCAACTCGTTCGGATCGCCCACGGCGGTGGCGGCCTTGGCAGCCTTCCACGATGAGCTCGTGCGGCGGGGCCTGGCGTCGCGGGCCGCGCTGATCGGCATCAGCAGGGGCGGGCTCTACGCCCACCGCTATGCCGCCGAGCATCCGGACCACGTGGCGGTGATCTACGGCGACAATCCTGTTTGCGATTTCAAGAGTTGGCCGGGCGGCAAGGGCCACGGCCAGGGCAGCCCCGGCGACTGGGCGGCCTGCCTGGAGGCCTACGGGTTCGCCGACGAGGCTGCCGCCCTCGCCTATCGTGGCAACCCGATCGATGCGCTTGAGCCCCTGGCGCGTGCCGGCATCCCGCTCATCCACGTGGTGGGTGACGCCGATGACGTGGTGCCGGCGGACGAGAACGCGCTGGTCGTCGCCGACCGCTACCGGCGGCTCGGCGGCACGGCGGAGGTGATTCAGAAACCCGGGTGCGGCCATCATCCGCACGGGCTCGACGACCCGGGGCCGGTGGTCGACTTCATCCAACGCCATGCCGCCGGCGCCGGTCGCTGATCCGCGGCCCGGGGCGTCGGATGATGGTGTTCACGCAGCCGTGGGTTCGGGCCAAATGCCATCGGATCACGGCGTGGGCATGGTGCCTGTGGGCAGCCTCTTCCTCCTGGTCGCTGGCCGTCGACCAGGGCCGCGGTCACATCTATGGCGGAGGTGTCCACGCCTAGCATGCGGGTGACGCGACGCGGGCCTACGACGAACTCACCCAGGTGATCGAGGCTGGCAGTCAGGATCCGCGGCCCTGGTACTTCCGCGGCTTGGCCGCCTCGAAACTCGGCCGGTTCGACGAGGCAGGGGCCGACTTCTCGACCGCCGCCGCCCGGGAGGTCGCCGGAGCCGGCGACTGGCACGTCGGCCGATCGCTCGAGCGGGTCCAGGGTCGCGACCGTTTCGCGATCGAGCGGCATCGCATTCGGGCCCAGATCATCGCCGCCCAACTCCGGCCCGAAACGCCTGAGCCGCCGCGCATGCCACCCGCTTCGGAACGACGGGATCAGGTACGTGGGCCGCGGCCGGTGCAGGACGCTGCGGCCCCGCCACCATCGCTCCCCGACGCTGCTGCACATGCCACCTTCAAATAGGCCGAACCCGAGCGGCCGAGCAGGGCCACGCCGCGTTCCTCGCCGAACGCCGAGGCGCTTGACGAACGGTCTGCCGCCGGCACGCCGGACGGCGTCCGCCGCCGTCGCCACGCCGCATTTGCACCCTTCCAGGGGGGCGGTATGCTCTGGGTTTCGAAGCGGGCCATCCCTGATCGATTCCGTGCCCGTGGCGAGGTCTCGGCAGGTTCCGTCTCGTTCCAGCTCGCCCCTCGTTTGCAGGTCGTGAGGCGGCCTCACCATGTCTCAGGTTCAGCACTGGGGTGTCGCCGGCTGGTCGACGGAGTGGGGAAGCCTCGAGCAGGACGACGACAACCTGGAAGTCCCCGCGAGCGGGTTCGGCTTCGTGCGGGTCGTCGAGCCAGGCGTCGTCTATCTGAAGCCGCCCGTGGTCAACGCCTGGCCGGAGTGGACGGATAGCCCCGCCGGCCGGCAGCGTCGCTTCCAGATGCCGTGGTCGGAGGATGAACTCCCCGAGACATCCACCGTGCTGGATTTTCATGCCCGGCTGACGCCTCGCCGCGCCAGGCTCGAGCCGGGCGACGAACAACTTCGGCAGCTCGACGAATCGATCATGGGGGCGGTCGCCCAGGTGGATCGGCTCCATCGGGCGGGCGGCACGCTGGGATTCGTGCAGCCCGATTCCGTTCTCTTCTGCCGGCTGCGAGACGGTTCGCTGCAGGTCGTGTTTCCCGACGTCGGCTTCGCCTGGGATGAGGCGCGGGGGCTCCGGGAACCAAAATGGATCGCCGAGCCGCAGCTCGACTGCCTGTTTGAGGAGGGGGCCCGGCGGCAGAACTTAAGCAGTCTTGCCGCCCTCAAGGAGACGGCGCAGAGTGGCGACGCGAAGCCGGGCGGCAAGCCGTCGGCCAAGGACAAGGTGTCTGCGGCCTTGGCCGCCGCCCAGTCGGCCGACGTGCGGGCACTCGCCCGTCTGATCGCGGTGGTGCTCGCCGGGGCCGACGAGGTCGGCCGCTGGTGCGGCGCGGGGCGGTCGTTTCAAGCCATGCCCGGTCGCGATCGGGCGCCGGACACGCAGGCCCCGATCTGGGATCAGGTGGTGGCACCGACGCTGCTGGGCAAGGTCACCAGCTGTGCGGAGTTGCTGTCGCGGCTGGAATCGGCCCGCCCGAGCGAGCACTATTTGTTCAAGCCCCCAGCGCCGCCGCCCATGTGGAAGGTGGCTGCCCGCCGCGCTCTGCCGGGGGTCGCC
>VGYP01000143.1 GCA_016872955.1 Planctomycetota bacterium | reverse complement strand
CGACACGCTCAAGACGGCCAACAAGTTCAAGATGTACCAGGACAGGCTGCCCGCCGACGCCCCCCGCATCCCGGTCGTCCACCTGCCCAAGACGATCGATAACGACTACATGGGCATCGACTTCACCTTCGGCTACTTCACCGCGGTCGACACGCTCGGCGGCGAGATCCGCAACCTGCTTTACGACGCGGAGGCGAGCCGCAGCTACTTCCTCTGCGAGACGATGGGCCGTAGCGCTGGCTGGCTCTCCTACGGGGCGGCGATCACCGGCGAGGCGAGCCTAGTGATCAGCGTCGAGGATATTCACGGGAAGTACCGCGACGACGAGACGATGAAGGGCTCCGCCGGCGGCACGCGGATCAAGCCGGTGATGAACATCGATTTGGTGGTCGACCGGATCGTGAAGACGATGCGGGTCCGGGAGGAGCAGGAAGGCAAGCAGTACGGCGTGATCGTCCTGGCCGAGGGCCTCGCCGAGTATCTTCCCGCCAAGAACCTGGAGGGCATCCCCCGCGACGAGCACGGCCACATCTCGATCTCACACGTGCAGCTGGGCAAGATGTTCGCCAAGCTCGTGGCCGACGAGTTCAAGCGGCAGACGGGCCGGAGCCGCAAGGTGGTCGGCCTGCAGCTCGGCTACGAGTCGCGTTGTGCGAAGCCCCACGCTTTCGACATCATGCTGGGCAGCCAGTTGGGCGTCGGCGCTTATCGCGCGCTGGCGGAGCGGGGGCTCAACGGGGTCATGGTGAGCGTCGCGGGGCAGCTCGACTTGGACTACGTGCCCTTCGAGGAGCTGGTCAACCCGGAGACGCTCGTCACGGTCGTCCGCTACGTGCAGCGGGACAGCGACTTCCACCGACTGGCGCGGTTCCTCGAGACCTACGTCAACGAGTGACGGGCCGGAGCGGCCCCGAGCCTCGGAGGCCGTCCTCTCGCCGGGGGGCATGGGGGTCGTCCACGGTCCCCTGCCCCGAGTCACGCCTGCGTGAGCGTGCCCTTCGTGCTCGGGATGCCCGGCTGCCGTGGGTCGGCCTCGGCCGCCAGCCGCAGCGAGCGGGCCAGGCCCTTGAACACCGCCTCGGTGATGTGGTGGCCGTTGCGGCCGTGGTGGAGCACCACGTGGACATTCGCGCCCGCCGTGGCGGCGAAGCTCTCCCAGAACACCTCGACCAGCTGGGCGTCGAAGGTGCCGATCGTGGGCACCGGGAAGTCGACCGCGAGCACGCAGGCCGCGCGACCGCCCAGGTCGACGGCCGCCGTCACGAGCGCCTCGTCCATCGGCAGCACGGCGTGGCCGTAGCGGCGGATGCCCCGCCGGTCGCCGAGGGCCTCGGCCACCGCCACGCCGAACGCGCGGCCGACGTCCTCGACGGTGTGGTGACCGTCGACGTGCGTGTCGCCTCGGCAGCTGACCTGCAGATCGAACAGCGAGTGGCCCGCCAGCAGCGTGAGCATGTGGTCGAAGAAGCCGATCCCAGTGGCGACCTCGGCACGGCCGGTGCCGTCGAGGTCGAGCGTAAACCGAATGTCGGTCTCCTTGGTGGTGCGGCTGACGGCGGCGGTGCGGGGCATGGCGGCGGGCTGCAGGATGACGGGGGTCGGGCTTAGAGGGTCTTGATGACAGACAGGAACGCATCGATCTCGTCGTCGCTGCCGACGGTGATCCGCAGGCCGTCCCCCCAGCCCGCGTAGTGCATGCAGCGGATCAGGATGCCGCGGGCCTTGAGGCCCTCGTAGACCGGCTTGTGGGGCCGCTCGGGGTGCGTGCACCAGACGAAGTTAGCCTGGCTCTCGACCGCGTCGTAGCCGAGCGCCCGCATGGCATCGGTGAGCCGGCGACGGGTGGCCAGGATCCGGCCCCGCGTCTCGGCGAGCCACGCCTGGTCGTCGATCGCCGCGGTGGCGGCCGCGATCGAGAGCGTGTCACAGTTGTAGGAATCCTTGACCTTGACCAGCTCCGCGATGATCTCCGGACGGGCCACGGCGAAGCCGAACCGCAGGCCCGCCAGCGAATACGACTTCGAGAGCGACCGCGTCACGATCACCCGCTCGCTCCGGGCGACGAGGCCCAGGCAGTTGGTGTCGGCGAAGTCGCCGTAGGCCTCGTCGACGACCAATGGACAGGGCAGCTGCGCGGCGAGGGCGGCGACCTGCTCCGGGGGCACGAGCGTGCCGGAGGGGCTGTTGGGGTTGGCGAGAAAGGCGAGCCGGAGCCGATCCCGCGCAGCCGCGAAGGCCTCGGGCAGTGACCAGTCGGGCCGATACGGTACCTCCTCGCACCGGGCACCCTGCAAGCCGGCGAGCGTGCGATAGAGCACGTACGACGGGGACGCGATGCGGAGCCACTCCCCCTCCCCCACGAACGTTCGGACCAGGATCGTCAGCAGGTCGTCGGAGCCGTTGCCGCAGAGGATCCAGTCGGGATCGACCCCCAGCAGTTCGGCGGCCCGCATCCGGAACACGGTCGCCAGCGGATCGGGGTACTTCGCCAGCGTCCGGCCCGCGGCAGTGGCGGCGACCGCCCGTGCCACCGCCGGCGATGGCGGATAGGGATTTTCGTTGGTGTTGAGCTTGATCCACTTGCCCGACTGCGGCTGCTCACCGGGCACATAGCCGGCGAGCGCCGCGATCGTGGGACGGACGAGGCTGGTGGCAGCAGCCGCTGCGGACGGGGTCATGGGCGAGCCTGGGTGGGAGCTCGAAGTCTACCTCACGCGCGGGCCGGAACCCGCGGCTTCGTCACGATCCTCGCGATCGCTACGACCGGCGCCAGCGGCGGACGAGACCGGCAGCGCCAACCGCCAGTCCGGCGGTCGCCAGCACGGGTGACGCCGGCTCGGGCACCGCCGAGATGTCATCGAGCAGAATCGTGTTGGTCGACGTGCCGGCCTGGACGATGTCGCCGCCCGCGCGATAGCTGACGGCGCCGGCTCCGCTGAGCACCTCGAATCGCGTCACGGCCGCCATCGTGTCGCCGAACGAAGCGGTGCCACCGCTGGCGGAAACGTGGGTGAAGCCCGACTGGGCCAGCGGGAACGAATACAGGTTCCAGCCCGTGCCCACGCTCAGTGGGGATGAATAAAACCAGCCGCCCGGCCCATCGAACGCGATCCGCATGCTGACGGGACTGCTGCCAGCACTCACGTTGGCCGCGAGACTGATGCCGGTGACGCCGGCCGAGGGGTAGTTTCCCTGCCAGCGTGCACCGTCGTTCCACATCAGCCATTTGCCGTTCGCGGTACCGCCGTCCGACAGGTGGCTGAGGTAGCCGGTCTGGCCGTCGGATCCGGGCTGCGACACCTGGGTGGGCTGGATGCCCGCTCCCCCGATCTTCCAACCCTCGTTCGTGGCGGCAAACGTGTCGAGCGACAAGAGCGATATGTCGGCCCGCGCATCGACCGCGGGCAGCCCGACGGCGATCACGAGCCCCACCACGCGGACCCTCGCGAACGGGAACGTCCCGCGGCTCATCCTCTGGACCAACCTCGTGGGCAACGCCATGACCGTGTTCCTTCCCAGCTAAAGTTGCGGAGCGGGGGAACCCGCCGAGACCACACCCGACCCCCTGTAGCGTAGCGTTCCCCCCCGCGTTCGTGAACTGGCAATCCCGGCGGGGACCACGACCGCGGGTCGTCAGCCGAGCCGAGCCTCGACACTGCGGCGATGGGCCGTGAGCCCCTCGACGTCGGCGAGTGTGCGGATGTCGGCAGCCAAGCCGGCGAGGTCGGCTCGCGTCAGGGCGATCACGCTGCCCCCGCGAACGAAGTCGTTGGCCGACAGGCCGGCGGCGAACCGGGCCGTGCCGCCCGTCGGCAGGACGTGCGATGGTCCGGCAGCATAGTCCCCCGCAGCCACGGGGCTGTAGGGCCCGAGAAAGGCCGCGCCGACGTGGCGGATGCGTGTCAGCGTCGCCTCGGGATCGCGGGTGTCGATGGAGAGGTGTTCGGGGGCGAGTTCGTGTGCGAGGTCGGCAGACTCCTCGTCGCTGCGGGTGACGACGATGCCGGCGAACCGCGCCAGGCTGTCCCGCGTCAACGCCGCCCGCTCGAGCACCGCCACCTGCTCGGCCAGCGCCGCCGCCACGGCGTCGGCGAGCCCGCGGCTGGCGGTGAGCAGGATGGCGGAGCCGGGTGAGTGCTCGGCCTGGGCCAGCATGTCGGCTGCGACGAGGTCCGGTCGCGCCGATTCGTCGGCCACGATCACGATCTCGCTCGGCCCGGCGATGGAATCGATGGCCACATCGCCGAACACGTATTCCTTGGCCAGTGCCACGAACAGGTTGCCGGGCCCGACGATCTTGTCGGCCCGCGGCAGGCCCTCGACCCCGTAGGCGAGCGCCGCCACGGCCTGGGCGCCACCGGCCCGCACGACTGACTGCACGCCGAGTTCGTGACAGGTCGCCAGCACCAGCGGGTTGTCGGCCCCGAAGGGCGTCGGCGGCGCGACCACCACGATCTGATCGACTCCCGCGACGCGGGCCGGCACGACGGTCATCAGCAGCGTGGAGGGATAGGCCGCCGCCCCGCCGGGCACGCAGACGCCCACCCGCGCCAACGGCACGTACCGCTGCCCGAGCCAGCCGCCACCCTCGAGCGGCACGCGGACGTCGCGGGCCAGCACCGCCTCCTGGAACCGCCTCACCCGGTCGCCGATGCGTCGCACCGCCGCCAGAAACTCCGGGGCGGCGGCGGCATGGGCCGCCGCGAGCGCTTCCGGCGTCGCGAGAAAGGTTTCGGCCGTGACGTCGGCCCGGTCGATCCGACGCGTGTAGTCGAGCACGGCCTCCCGGCCACCCGCCCGCACGTCGTCGCAGATCCGCTGCACGACCTGCCGCGGGGAGAGCGGTTCGCCGAAAACGTCGATCGTCCGCTGGCGGCTCGCGGGGCTGATCACGTCCCCCTGGGACACGAGCCGGCCACGCAGCGCGGCAAGCCGGTCGCGGCCCGCAGGCTCGGCCAGGTCGATCCGCTCGCAGGGTGAGGTGTCGCCCTTCATCACGCCAAGGATACCCGCCTGCCGCGACGGAGCGAGCCGCCTTCACGACGCGGCGGCGTGGTGGTCAGGGCATGGCTCGGCTGTCCACCGACGCCACGGCCGCGATCGGCCGCGGACGACCACCGGCCCAGACTGTCGCAAGTTCGGCCAGCGGCTCCGGCAGCCGTCCGTCCTCCTCCGCAGCGATCGCCCTCAGGATGGCCATCCCGCGTGCCACCAGCGGCGTCGCGCAGGCGCCCGGGATCACCGGCGGCGCGGCGGGCCGCGGCGGCGCACCGAACCAGGGTACGGCGACCGGACAGGGCACGCCGTAGGGAACGGCATAGAGCACGGGGAAGGGAACGACCGAGCCGGAGAAGAAGGTCGCACCGCCGCCCGCTGGCCACGCCAGGGAGACGGACTGATCGCCAAAGAACGTCGCGCCGCCGTACCAGCCGCCGCCGCCACAGCCCGGCCAGCCGTACCAGGGGCCGCACCAGGGCCGCGGACTGCAGATGCTCGGCCAGGCATAACCGCCCCACGGGGGACAAGCGGTCCAGCCGCAGGCCCGCCAGCCCCCGTACCAGCCACCCGGATGCCAGCAGCGGCGGGCGACGGGCAGGCCGTACCGTGGCCCGAGCCCATGGCACACACGCTGGGCGCGGGCCGGCTCGGCCTGCATCACGCTGCCCACGCAGACCAGCGACACGACGGCGATCACACGTCGAAGCGAACGCATCGCACCACCTCTCTGAGGCTTCCGGACGCACACTCCCGACGCCACTTCACGGTACAGCAGGCCGCAAAGTCCTGCGAGCATACGGACGCCGGACCGGCATCGTTCGGCCGGATTGCCGGCCACCACACCTGCCCGGCTATCCTGGGAAGTACGCTGTCATGCTCGCTGTCGGGCACGGCCGCGCGGAGGCGGTGCATGCCGGAACGACTGGACGGGCGATTCGACCTGGGCTTGCCGCACGGCATCGCCGTCCGACTGCGGCGGCTCCGCACGCCCGAGCGGATCCAGGACTTCGTCAACGCGATTCCCTGGAACACCGCCGCCGCGGGCCAGACGGCCCGCTCGGTGGTCGGCGTGCTCGAGCACGACGTGGCCAACTGCATCGAGGCAGCCTTCGTGGCGGCCGCGGCGCTCGCGCTGGCCGGCCACCCGCCGCTCCTGATGGACATTGCGGCCGCCCGGGGGGACGTCGACCACGTGGTCACCCTGTTTCGCCGTCGCGGCCTCTGGGGGGCGATCTCGAAGAGCAACAGCCCCCTGCTCCGCTACCGTGACCCCATTCACCGCTCGCTCCGTGAACTGGCGATCTCGTACTTTCCGCAGTACGTGAAGCACCGCCGCAAGACCCTGCGCGGCTACTCGGTCCCGGTCGACCTGCGTAAGCACGACCCGCCGCTGTGGGCGACCGGCACGGGTGACGTCTGCCGGGAGATGGTCGACACGCTCACCGGGGCCCGCCACTTCGCGATCATGCCCGCCGCCGCCGCAGGCGACCTGCGACCGATCGACGAGATCGAACACCGCAGCAGCCTGATGCACGATCAGCCTTGAGCGGACCGGGGGCTCGTGGCCGTCGGACCGCGGTCGGGGTGGCGGTCGCAGCGGCGATCGACGCCGGGTCACATCGCGGCCTGGCCGAGCAGTCTCCGCAACGCCGTCATGGCGATCTCGCCGAACTGCCGTGGCGGCACCTGCCAGAGCCGCGGATTGTGGAGTTCCACCGCCACGCCGCCGCCATATCCAATCTCGACCAGCCGCCGCACGAGATCGTCCGCCGGCGATGCCCCCTCGCCCGGCAGGATGCGATCGGCGTCGGCGGCCATCTCGCGGGGCACGTCGGTGATGTCGGAGAGCTGTACGTGGGCGAGGTTGTCGCGCGACAGGAGCCCGAGATCGAGCGGCTTGCTCGGGCCGACCGTCCAGTGGAACCAGTCCAGACACAGCCCGAGCGACGGCCGGCCAACATCCTCCACCAGCGCAACCGCCGACTGCAAGTTATTCGGAAAAGTGGCCCGCGCGTCGAACTCGAGCGCGAGCCGTACCCCCGCGTCGGCGGCCCGCGTGGCGGCGTCC
>VGYP01000142.1 GCA_016872955.1 Planctomycetota bacterium | reverse complement strand
GCCGACCCCGCTGACATCGTCGAAGATGCAGCACGCCTGTCGGAACAGGGAGTGCGGTTGATCGACGTGTGCCTCTCTGGTTCTAGCGCAGTCATCGCGTCGGGGCAGGCGTTGGCGTTGGTCGGGGGCTCCGAGTCGACGGCGGACTATGTTTGGGCCGTGACCCCGTTTACGAAGAAGCAGTTTTACTTCAACGCTCCTGGGGAGGGCAAGCGTGCGAAGCTGATCGTCAATCTCGTTTTCGGATTGAATCGTCTCGTCCTGGCCGAGGCGCTGGGGTTGGCACGATCGGGCGAGTTCGACCCTGCCACGATTCTGGAAGTATTGCAGTCGGGCGAAACCTGCAGCGTGGCGATGGACACGAAAGGACCCAAAATGATCGCTGGGGTCTACGAACCCGCCGTTGCCCGCCTCGCACAGCATGCCAAGGATGTCCATCTCATCCGCGACTATGCCCATGTCGTCGGGGCGGCGACACCGCTGAGCGACCTTCACGTAGAACTCATCGATGCGCTGGTCGCCCAGGGCTTCGGTGATCTGGACAACGCAGCGATCTTCAAGGCCTACGAGGGATAAGGGGAAACGTGATGCAGAAGGTACTCGTGGTCATCGGTGGCAGTGCGGAGGTCATCGACACCATGGTCCCCTACTACCGGCTCAGCGAGGATTACCACGTCGTCCTAGCAGCGCCGAAACGTCGGACATTCTATCTCGTGCAACACGAACACGATCCGGGTTGGGACATTACGGTCGAGTCGCCAGGCTACACGCTCGCCAGCGACATCGCCTTCGCGGATGTCAATCCGGATGAGTACATCGGCCTCGTGCTGCCCGGTGGCCGCGCCCCCGAGTTTCTCCGCTACGACCAACACCTCTTGGCCATCGTGCGAGACTTTGTTATCAAGGGCAACCCCGTTGCTTCCATCTGCCACGGCATCGAAATTCTCGCGATGGCAGGGGTGATCCGGGGTCTCGAAGTCACCACGATCCCGCCCTGCCGCTGCGACGCCGAGAGTGTCGGTGCGATCTACGTCGACGCGCCGCTGGTCGTCTCTGAGAATCTGTTCTGTTGTCGGTTTAAGCGAGAGTGTGCCCCCTGGATGAAAGCCTTTGTCGCGGCACTGACTGCGCAGACCGAACGCACGACTAACCGGAAGCAGCTTCCATGAACCCATCGCCACTTTCGCCACTCGCCCGGGTCGCCGTACTCGAGGCTGCCTGTCTGGGGCTACTCTTCGACGGCATCGAACCGGGCCTCATGCCGATCGCATCGTGGTCGGTTTCAAAGAGCCTGCTGGGCGACGGTTACACGGAGGCAGCAGCGGGTGACTGGTTAGCCCGCTTCACAGCGGCGCTGATGCTCGGCGCGGCAATTGGCGGCATCGTACTGGGCAACCTCGGCGACCGGATTGGCCGCACCCGTGCGATGGGGATCAGCATTCTCTTCTATTCCGTGTTTGCCGCACTGGGGACGTGGGTGCGTACTCAGGAAGAAATGCTCATCCTGAGGTTTCTCGTGGGTCTCGGTGTCGGCGGGATGTGGCCCAACGGTATGGCTCTCGTCGCGGAGTGTTGGCCGGCAGCATCGCGACCGCTTGTTTCCGGCGTGATGAGTGCCGCCCTCAACGCCGGTATTTTGCTTCTCAGCCAACTGGCGAGGATATGGCCGATTACGCCGGACTCTTGGCGGTGGATCTTCCTGCTGGCCGGCATTCCGGCTGTTTTGGGCGTAGTCGTTCTTGCCTTCCTGCCGGAATCGCCGACATGGCTGGCAAACCGCCAAACGACGAAGCAGCCGCCACCGCCGGTACGCGAACTGTTTCAGCCAGAACTTTTGCGAATCATCCTGGTAGCGATCCTGCTCGCCTCGATCCCTCTGGTCGGTGCCTGGTCGGCCAGCAAGTGGATGATCCCCTGGGCGGACCAGGTCGCGGGATCCACGAATGCTCCATACAAGGCGGCCACCCAGGGCTGGTGGGCACTCGGAGCCACGATCGGGAGTTTTACCGGCGCCCAACTCGCGGGCTGGCTCGGCCGACGGTTGAGTTACCTGCTCATCAGCCTGGGTAGCACGCTCCTCACCCTGGCGATGTTCCAATTAACCGCACCGCTCGAAACTTCGTTCCATCCCATCGTGTTCGCTCAGGGTTTCGTGGCGACCCTCTTCTTCGGGTGGCTCGCGGTGTTCTTGCCCGAACTATTTCCCACACGTGTCCGGGCCACGGGCAGCGGACTCGCCTTTAACTCGGGCCGCTTTGTCACGGCGGCAGGCGGGGTGTTCGCCCTTCTCGGCGGCGATTATCCGCGGGTGGGGGCGATCTGCTCGATGGTCTACGGGCTTGGTGCGATCGCGATTGGCTTCGCACCGGCACGTCGGCAAGAACTGGATTCGTGAATCCGCCCTCAGTGGAATCTTGCAACGGGAGCCGCCCCGTAGTTACGCATGACTAGGCTCGAGCCCCTTGACGCGGTTCTGCCGTTCGATGACAAACTCATCCGACGACTGGCACGGACCCCGAGTATCATGCGATCTGTTCGAGATGCGCCCGCACCTTTCCGAGAACCCAGACATGTTGACCACACGCCCACTCCTCGTCGCGTTGTGTCTGTTCGTTTCCCCCGTGGCTATTCCGGCGGCGGAACTCGTTGGCGTGACGGTAACACCGCACGTGATTGCCGAGTCGATGCAGTACCGCCGACCACGCGACCCCGACCTCGCGGCCAAGGTGCAACTGTTCGTCAAGGGCCCGGCGGTGCCCGGTACGTTCGAAGGGAAAACGCCGGCGGAACTACTGAGGGCCGGGGAGTGGGCCTGGCACGACCTGGCCACGGCCCGGAAGCCGCCGGACGGGGCGCTGGCAGTGTGGACCTTCAATGGCAAGACGACGGCATGGGGTGTCGGAAAGAAATTCGGACTCGACGCCGAAGGGCTGGGCAAATTGACGGTTCCGATCGAGGCCCCCACCCGCTGGATCTCGGCGATCAACTTCCTGGCGTCGAAGGGTCAGGTGGAACCCGACACCGTTGTCATTCACCTGGCCAACGATTCCGACAAACCACTCCGTGTCACTTCCGTGCGGTGGTGGCTCCCGAACGAGCGCAAGGACTGGCAAATCCTGTGGCCGCAACCCGCGAAAGCAATCGAAGCCGTCATTCCTCCCCGGGATCGCGGCTTTGTGAAAAGCCAGGCCGACAAGCCGTTCCCCCTGACCTACACCGCGGTTGAGGTGACGACCGATCAGGGGCCGTTGTGGGAGCACCTCCGCGTCAAACGAGAGGCCTTCGACATCGGCGGGGGCTGGGTCGCGGACAACTTGAAGCACGAACCGTACCTGCAATTGCTCTCCCGGTTGCACGTCAACATGGGGCAGATCCAGGGCGTCCCCGGGTACACCGACCGACCGGAACGGTACGACCGCTACCCGATCAAGTTGTGCAACCGGCTCTGGCCGCTCGAAGACTGGGACACCGACGCCTGGCTGCCGAAGATCCATGCCGTCGAGTTCCTGGGCGAACCGCAGTACGGCGGCGGACGGCCGGTGCCGCCGCAGGGGGTGTTCGACAAGCTGCTCCCGTACCGTAGCAGCCGCCTGCCCACCAGCGTCACCCACTCGGAGGAGCGGGTGTGGCGGTATTACGCCGGGCTGTCCGACTACCCGCATTACGATGCGTATCGTGTCGTCGCTCCAGCCGCCGATGCCTGGCGACAGTACGACCGTTGGGATGGCAAACGGATTTCCTGGGGTGCGCCGCTGGAAACGATCGGAGACATGTGTCGTTCACTCCGAGAACTCAACCGGCCGATGCCCTGTGCCTACTGGTCGCAGGGGGCGCACGACGGCTGGGGCGGGGGCTTCGGGCTCGGCGGCCGGGCGAGGCGAAGCCCGACCCCCGACGAACTTCGCTCTCAGGCCATCCACGCACTTTCAACCCGGATTACCTCACTCTACTGGTTCAACCTGAGTCTGAAGTCGCTACAGAAGTTCCCCGACACCTGGGAGCCGATCACCCGCGTGGGTCGGGAAATCCGCATGTTGGAGCCGTTCTTCTTGGAAGGAGACGCGTACCGATTCGAGCGAGTAAAGAAGGAGGACAAGACCGACTGGGACTTGGGGTCCGTCGCGGCTCCTGAAGCGGCCGTGCTGTTCGCCAACGACCTCTCCTACACTCCCGACGCCAAGCAGAGCACGTTTGTCTTTGGTGATCCACGTCCCGTGACATTCCGATTTGTCATTCCACCGTGGCTTCGCAAGGCGGAGGATGTCTTCCGCGTGGACGCGGACGGTGTGCATGAGGTGAAGTGGAAGGTGGACGGCGAGGCGGTCGTGATCGAGGACCGACGGAGCCGAGACGCAATCTACATCGCCACCCGGTCGAAAGAGGTGCGCACTGCCGTTGAACAACGGCGTCAGGCTGCCCTCACACGCGAGAAGGCAAACGCCATCGAACTGCAGGACCTGGAAAAGCTGAACAAGTGAATCCGGCTGAACACCGGCACTGGATGTGAGATGTGTCGCAATGTCGTGGAGTGTCACGTTGGCGGTTCTGGCTGGTGCGTTGCTTCACGCGTGCTGGAACGTGCTGGTGAAGGCCGGGACGGATCGGCAACGCGACACCGTGACCATCGTCGCGGCCGGGGTTCTTCCGTACCTGCCCCGCCTGGCGTACCCCTGCATCCCGTACCTCGTCAGCTCTGTGGTGATCCACGTGGGCTATTACTTTCTCGTGGCGTCGGCGTACCGCGTCGGGGATCTCAGCCTCGTGTACCCCCTCATGCGGGGCACCGCCCCCGCGATGACGGCACTGGTCGCGATGGCCGTCTTGCACGAGTCGCTGCCGCCACTCGGGTGGGCGGGTGTGTCACTGGTCTGCGGCGGGGCGTTGTTGCTCATTGTGGAAGTCCGAGGGACCTCCGGCTCCACCGTCGCGTTGGCGCTCGGGAACGCGGCCGTTGTCGTGTTGTACACGATGGTCGATGGTATGGGTGCGAGGCTGTCCGGTCACGCCTTGGCGTACACGGGGTGGATGTTGCTGCTCACCGGCGTTGTGGTGGTCGTGTACGCGTTCCTCACTGACCGGTCCCAGTTTCTTGCCCACCTGCGAGTGCGATACCGCATCGGACTTCTGGGCGGCGCGTGCCTATACGCCTCGTACGCGTTCGCACTCTGGGCGATGACATACGCCCCCATCGGGTTGGTCGCCGCCCTGCGGGAGACATCGGTCGTATTCGCGATCTTGCTCGCGGTCCTCTTCCTGCGGGAGCGGGTCTCCCGCGTCCGGTGGGCGGCGGTCGGCGTGATCGCCGCCGGCACCGTCGCGATCAAGCTGTCCTGACCCGGTCTGCCGATACGCACCGCTCACACCCTTCTCTCATCCCCGGCCGATTCGCATTGCTCGCAGGTGGCCGTCGTAGTGGGCCGTGTAGAGGTCGAGCTGATTCGGATGGAGGTCGCAGTCGTAGATGTCGCTTGGCGTCGCGGCCAGGTGGGCGACGTCGGGAACGCCCGCATTCCAGAAGCCGACTTGTTTCTCGAACACGCCGATGAGGGTGCCCGTGGGATGGATCACCGCTCGCCACATGGTGCCGTCGATTTCCTTTTTCATCGATTCGTGCTTGGGCCGTTTCTCGCCGGTCTTCCAGTCGAACGAGACCGCGACCGGTCGGCGGCTGCCGGCGAGTGCGTTGCTTGCCTTGTGCAACCCCGAAGCGGTCAAGGTTCGACCGTCCGGGCTGAAGGCAAGGTTGATGATGCCGCCGAACGGCGCGAGATCGCCGATGTGATAGAATATTTCCTTCACTTCGAAGGAGCGACTCGGCTTGGCATCGTCGGCCTTCCAGTGGTGGATGTTGCCGAAGGTATCACCGACGACCAGTTCGTGCGAGCCGGGGACGAAGTGAAGGCAATAGGGGACGTGGGCGTGGCCGGGCAATTCGCGGATCAGCTTGCCGTCTGCGGCGGACCAGACTTTCACGAGTTTGTCGTTGCCGCACGTCGCGACGCGCTGACCATCACTGCTGACCGCGAGGCCGCGCAGCCAGCCTTGGTGAGCCGGGATGTCCTTGACAGGCTTGGGCGTCTCCAAGCCAATCTCCCACGCGAGCAGCCGACCGTCGTAGGCACCGGAATACAGGGTCTTCCCGTCCGGCGAGAAGCCGAGCGTGCGCACCCAGTTCTGGTGGCCGACCAGCACCGTCTTTTTGCCGGTGGCGATCTCCCAGCGCTGGACGGTGTAGTCGATCGCACCCGCGACCACGTACTTACCGGTCGGATCGACGCGGCAACAGAGCAGATTCGCGGTGTGCGTCCAGTCGGTCACCACCTTGGCGGCGCTCAGGTCGAGCGTCACCGGAGTCTTCATCGATGTCATGCTAACAACTCCTTGATGGGGCCCACGGCAGGATCGGCGATCGGAAACTTCCGACCGGCAATGTCGAACTCGCTTGACGAGTTGATGCCGATTGCTTGCAGATAGGTGTGGAACAGGTGGCGGTGATCGACCTGCCGATCGGTGACGTCGATGCCCTTCGCGTCGGTCTTGCCGATGACGGCCCCGTGTTTTATGCCGCAACCGGCGAGGGCGATCGACCACGCTCGCGAGTAGTGATCGCGACCGTAGCCGGTGTTGATCCGCGGCGTGCGACCGAACTCCGTCATCACGACGACGAGAGTGCGGTCGAGGTGGCCGCGCTGAGCAAGTTCTTCCAAGAACAGGGCGAACGGCTTGTCAAAGTCGGACACGTAGTGCAGATGGAACTCGAAGTTGTTGTGGTGGAAGTCCCAACCGCCGGGTTGAATCTCCACGAACGGCACCTCCTGTTCGACCAGTCGCCGAGCCAGGAGAAATTGTTTGCCGAGCTCGGACTTCCCGTAGGCGTCCTGAACCTTCGTCGGCTCACGGGTGATATCGAACAGTTCGCGGCGTTCTATCAGCCGGAGGGCCTGCTCATAGGTCTGGGTGTATGCGTCGATCTCCACGGAATCGACCTTGTCGCGGAACCGGCTGTTGGCGAACCGCCGCCAGTCGTGTCGGCGTTGATCGGCGGTCACGGTCATGCCGTCGGGCAACTTCGCGTTCGCAACGCCGCCTTTCTCGGCACCAACAGTCACGCTGGCGTATCGAGGCCCGAGGTACGCGGCG
>VGYP01000141.1 GCA_016872955.1 Planctomycetota bacterium | reverse complement strand
AGGCCGGCCACGCCCGCGGAACAAAGCAACGCCGCGGCCAGGAGGGGCCAGCTCTTGGCCGCCTCACGAAGCGCTCGAAGAAAATAGTGCATGAACCGCTGGCCCTGCGGGGCGTCGGGAATCGGGCCGGGAGGGTAGAGGGGCCGGGGGCACCGTTCAACCCCGCGTTTCGGCCCGAAAACCGGCGCCGGCCGAGCCTTCCCGCCGATTCGGCCCGCCCGGCAACGGCCGAGCGTCTCCCCGGCTACTGGAACATCATACTGACCGATTCGTTGCGGTGGATCCGCTTGATCGCCTGGCCGAGCAGGCTAGCCACCGAGAGCACCTGGATGTTGGACAGCATCTTGCCCGGCGTTAGTGGGATCGAGTCGGTGATCACGATCGCCTGGAAGGGGGCGGTCTTGAGCCGCTCGATCGCGGGCCCCACCAGCAGGCCGTGGGTGGCCGCGGCGTAGATGGCCCGGGCGCCGTGGTCGTGGACCACCTCCGCGGCCCCGCAGATCGAGCCGGCGGTGCTGATCATGTCGTCAAACATCAGCGCCGTCTTGCCTTCCAGGTTGGCCCCGATGATGTTGGCGCTCTTGATCGTGTCGGCCGACAGCCGCCGCTTGTCGATGATCGCCAGCGGCACCCCGAGGCGGTTGGCGTGCCCGAGGGCCCGCTTGATGCCCCCCTCGTCGGCGCTGACCACCACCAGGTCCTCCTTGGCGAGCTCCAGCGACTGGAAGTGGTTGTTGAGCACGGGGGCCGCGTAGAGATGGTCCACCGGCACGTCGAAAAAGCCCTGGATCTGGGCTGCGTGGAGATCCATCGCCAGCACCCGGTCGGCCCCCGCCCGCACGATCAGGTTAGCCACCAGCTTGGCCGTGATCGGTACGCGGCCGGCGTCCTTGCGGTCCTGCCGGGCATAGCCGAAGTAGGGGATCACCGCCGTGATCCGAAACGAGCTGGCCCGCTTGAAACTGTCGATCATCACGAGCAACTCCATGAGGTGCTCGTTGACCGGCGGGCTCGTCGGCTGGACGATGAACACGTCGCGGCCGCGGACGTCCTCGTCGATCTTGCAGGAGATCTCGCCGTCGGGGAACCGCCCCAGCGAGATCTTGCCCATCGGCAGGTTGAGATAGCGGCAGATGTCCTGCGTCAGGGCCGGATTCGCCGGCCCTGAAAAGATCTTCAGGTCGTTCATGGGATCGCTCGAAAGGCGACGGGGAGGCTGCAGCGACCGCGGCCTTGAAAGGAAACTTTGACCGCCAGACGCCCACGCTTCAAGCCCACGGACGACGCCGCAGCCGGAAGCCGCTCACGGCCCCGCCAGCACAATCGATTTCCAGGCTGCGGTGAGCGCGGCGGCGTCCCCGCCGTACACCTCGCCGATCACCGCCAGGGGCTGCCCACCCTCCCGCAGCCGCGTCACCAGCTGCGTGAACTTCTCAGGCTTCATGCAGAGCACCGTGGTGAAGCTCCAGCATTCCGCATAGTGCGGCATCTCCATGATGTCGAAGGTGTAGCCGAGCACGTCGCCGGCGGTGCCGGCCGTCCCCGTCGCGAACCGCTGCTTGACGAGCTGCGGCCAGCCGGTCCCGGCGGCCCCGAGTTCGCGCTCCACGTAGCCCCCCTTGGCCGTCGTCCCCGGGCTGCCGAAGAGCATCGTCTCGGTCACGTTGGCGAAGCCGCTCTGGAGGGCGTCGAGGCAATGACCGCGGGTCAGTTGGGGGAGCGCGTGAAACCCCACGGCGTGGGCCACCATGCGACGGGCCTCCTCCAGGCCGCCGGTGATCCGCATCGTGGTGATGCCGTCGATGGACATGGCCGGAGAGCAGCGGGCCTGTTCGGCGAAGGTCGTCGCCCCAGCGGCGATCTGCACGCCGTTGTCCTGGAGGGCCTTGTCGAGCGCGGTCACCCAGCCCGCGTGCTCGCTCTCCGTGGCGAAGATCGCGATCGCGACGCCGCGCTTGTCGACCCCGTCGGCCACCGGACCCGGAAAGTGCCTGTCGATCAGCGCCTCCAGCTTGCGAACGTCGTCGACGATGCCGGGTGGCACGCCCGAACCGAGCACGAGCCGCGTGTGGGCGGCGTCGACGACGGTCACGCCGCGGGCTGCCTCCGCTGCCTGCTTGACGATCGTGTCCAGCCGTTCCAGGCGAGCCACATCCTCGGGCGATCGCTCCAGACCGGGCGCCTCCCTGGCGACCGGAGACTTCTGGGGTGACGACGCGGGGCCGGCAGGCTTTGCACCAGAAGACTTGGCGGCCGCCGCCTTGGCCGTGGGTGGCTTCGTGGTTGGCGAACTGGTGTCCGCTGGTTGGCCGTCCGGTGGTTGGCTGTCCTGTGCACTGGCGACCGGGGGGGTGGCCACGTCGCCGGCAACCTGCTTGGCCTTGCCGATCACTTCGAGCTGGCGGGGCGTGAAGCCCAGGCCCGCGAGCCGCTCGCGGGCGACCGCGTCGAGTTCGAACGATCGGCCGCGGGTCCGCACCTCGCGGATCACCTCCGCCACGCCCTGCCCGTCGCCTCGCCGTGCGGCGATGTCATCGAGCGAGAGCGGCAGCTCGGCCGCGATGACCGCGTTGGCGACCAGGACCAGTCCGCCCGCGATCAGGCCACGGAGTCCAGGGTAACGCCCGATCGACCTCGGTCGCTTCATGGTCACCCTCCCACTCGCCACTCGATCCTGCCCACGTGCGGCTCTCACCCCACCGCAGTATCTTCTATCCCGCCGCGCCCGGCCCCGCAACCTTCGGAGCACCGCCGCCATGGCCCGCCAAACGATTTCCCTCGTCACCCCGTCGGCCACCGAGGTGACGGCCGGCAGCCTCGCCGTCCGGAGCCGCCGGCTGACCGGCGGGCGCCGCGAGGGTGTCACGCTCGTGGAGCTCACGGCGGGCGAGACGACCGTCTGCGTGCTGCCGGAGCGGGGCCTGGGCATCTGGAAGATGACGTCGCGGGGCACCCACCTGGGCTGGCAGTCGCCGGTGGCAGGGCCCGTCCATCCGAGCTTTGTGCCCCTGGCGGAGGCCTCCGGGCTCGGCTGGCTCGACGGCTTCGACGAACTCGTGGCTCGCTGCGGCCTGGTCAGCAATGGAGCGCCCGACTTCGACGCCACGGGTCGGCTGCTGCACGGGCTCCACGGTCGGATCGCCAACCTGCCGGCCCATGCGGTGTCGGTGACGCTCGACGAGGCGGCCGGCGCGATCACGCTCGAGGGGACTGTGGACGAGACCCGCTTTCACTTCCACGTGCTGCGGATGCAGACCACGCTCGTGCTCTCGGCCGACCGGCCGCGGATCGCCTGGACCGACACGGTCACGAACCTCTCCGACCGGCCGACCACGATGCAGCTGCTTTACCACGTTAACCTCGGCCCCCCGCTGCTCGGCGCGAACGCAGAACTGGTGGCCGCCGTCGAGGAGGTCGCACCGCGGGACGCCGTGGCGGTGGACGACGTGCCGACCTGGAATCGCTACGTCGCCCCGCAGGCCGGTCGCCGCGAGCAGGTCCACTTTGCCCGGCTCCGCACCGCCCCTGACGGCTGGGCCTCCGCCCTGCTGGCGGCCCCCGACGGCAGCCACGCGGCCGGCCTCTCCTGGCGGGCCGACACGCTTCCCTGCTTCGCACTCTGGAAAAATCAGACCGGGCTGGCCGACGGCTACGTCACGGGCCTGGAGCCGGCGACGAACTATCCCAATGCCCGCTCGTTCGAGGAGTCGCAGGGCCGGGTCGTGCCGCTGGCACCGGCCGCGAGCGTACGATTCGAACTGGCTCTCGAACACCTGTCCGGCGACCGGCTGACGGCAGCGCGGGCCGGTCTTGCGGCCCTGGCCGCCTCGCCGCCGCCGCAGATTCATGCCCGGCCGCGGCCGGGCTGGTCGGCCAGCTGACCCGACCGGGCATGCTCAACCGAGGCTGACTCGCCCGCTCCAAAACTGGAACTTCAAAATCGCGGGGCCGAGATGTCGATCGCACCCTTGATGCGTCGTCGTTCCGTCCTCTCCGGCATGCTGGTGGCCGCCTGGCTGCCCGCCCGGGCGTGGGCTCAACCGCCCGCCCTCCGGCCCACCGCGTCGCAGGCCGTACCACCGCCGGGCGACGGCTGGCGGCTCGCCGGCGAGGTCGTCGGCCTCGACAAAGGCAACGGCCTGGCCCGCAACGCGATCGGCGCCGTCGCAGGCTTCAACCCGGCCGTCGTGGCGGGCAAGATCGTGGCCTCCAACAGCGGCCTGGCCGACATCACGCAGCAGCGGCGCATGGCCGGCGAAATCTCCGGTGCCGTGGCCGATGCCGTGAACGCCCGCTTCGCCGCGGCCACGCGTTGACCTGACGCGGCCCGCGTCAGGTCACATCGGCGTCTTGAAGCCCATCGCCCGCATCACGCACCAGCCCTTCACACCTTCGAAGATCGCGAACCCACCGCCAGCGAGGCAGCCCAGACCGGCCCAGACCGCCCACGAGGGGAGCGCACCGGTGCGGCTCGCCGCGAGCAGGCCGGCCCCGATGAGGGCGGTGAGTCCGCCGGTGACGATGCGGGCCACGCGGCCCCTCTGATCGATGTTGCACTGCATGGCGTCGCGGTCTCCATCGTTGCCGTCGAACCTCACCGGCTCACGGCATCATACGCACGACCTACCGGTCGCGAGCGAATCTGCGGCACACAAGAACAACAGTTCCCGCACGGCAGCGCTACCATCGACGAGCCGGATCGGCGGGCCGCTGCGGCCGGTTGCCAGCCGCCGGCCAGCAGGCCGGCCAGCAGCCCGGCCAGCGCCAGCCGGTAGACGATGAAGGGCCAGAGCGTGCGGCTGGCGAGCGTCCGTAGGAGCCATCGGATCGACGCATAGCCGGCCACGGCGGCCACGAGCGTGCCGACCCCGATCGCCAGCACGTCGTCCCTGGTGGCAAGGATCTCACGCCGTGCCTCCCAAGCCTCGAGCGTGGCTGCCGCGGCGATCGCCGGGAGCGAGAGCAGGAAGGAAAACCGAGCGGCGGTGCGACGATCGAGACCGGCGAGCATGCCCGTCGAGATCGTCGTGCCGCTGCGGCTCGCTCCGGGCAACAGCGCGAGCACCTGCCCGCAGCCCATCCAGAGGGCGTCGGAGAGCCGGACCCCGGTCAGCCCGTCGCGACCCCGGCCCGCCCTGGTGCGACAGACAATCTCGGCCGTTGCCATCAGGACCGTCGCCCCGGCCAGCGCACTGGCCACCACCGCGAGGTCACGCGCACCACCGCGGATGAAGTTGCGGGCCACGAGGCCGACCGCCACGATCGGCAGCGTACCGAACAGGATCATCCACGCCACCCGCGATTCAAGCGTGCCCCAAGGTCGCCCCGTCGCTAGGCCCGAGCAGAAGCCCGCGGCGAGCCGGACCACATCGCCGCGCATCGCGACCACCACGGCCAGGAGCGTGCCGCACTGGATGAGCGCTGAGGAGGCGGCTCCCGGGTCCGGCCAGTCCACCAGGGCGGGCACGATCCGCAGGTGGGCGGTGCTCGAGATCGGCAGGAACTCCGTGAGCCCCTGCACCAGACCGAGCACGACCGCTTCCTGGATCGTCATGACGGGCCCCTAGCGGACGGGGAGAGCGTAGCCGACGCGGAGGGGCAGCCTGGAACCACCCCTGAGCCGCCGCTATACTCCCGGGTTTTCCACGTCCCGAGCGGACCCCCGAGCCCCCCAGAGCCCCACGAAAGACCGTCATGTTTCGGAACCTCAGCACCTACGGCCTGCCCCTCTCCGGCCGCCCCAGCGAACTCATCGAACTGGCCTTGTCGTTCGGCTTCGACGGCATGGACCTCGACATCCTCGACCTTCAGAAACAGGCCGAGATCTACGGCCTGACGCACGCCCGCCGGCTGATGGTCAGCGCGCGACTCAAGAGTGGCTGCTTCCACCTTCCCGTGCGGCTCGACGCCCCGGACAAGGAATATGAGGCCGGCCTGTCGGAACTTCCCGGCGTGCTCCAGGTGGCGGCGGGTGCCGAGTGCAAGCGGGCCGTCGCCAACCTGGCGCCCGGCTCGGACGAACACTCCTTCAAGGATTTCTTCGAACTCCATCGCAGCCGCCTGCACGCGATCGGCAGCCTGCTCGCGCCGCACGGCATCATGCTGGGATTGGCGATCCGCCCCGAGCATTCGGTCCGGGCCGGGTTAAAGCATCCCTTCATCCACACCTTCGAAGGCCTGCTGGGCCTGGTGATGTCGGCCCACGACCGGGTGGGCGCGATCGCTGACGCCTGGGCATTGCACGTGACGGGCGAGCCGGTTTCGATGATCGGCCAGGTGCCCGCCGGCAGGCTGGTGGAGGTGCGGCTGTCGGACGCACCGAGAGGCACGCCTTCCGACGCCCTGCTGCCCACCGATCGGCTCATGCCCGGCGACACGGGGACGATCGCCGGCGGGGCGGTGCTGAAGGCGGCCGCAACGGCAGGTTTCCAGGGCCCGGCCACCCCGTGGGCCTCCCGGACGACGCTCGCCGGCCGCGGTCGGGAGAAGATCGTGCGGTTGGCGGGCGAACGGATGGAGCAGGCCTGGCGCGATGCGGGCCTCGAGATCCTGCCCCGCTGGTTCGCGCCGGTAGCGCGGGATCAGTTCGGTCGGCCGATCGAGGACCTCGCCGAGGGGGTGGTAGTCGCGGCGGCGGCTGAGTCGGCCGACGAGGCGACGGCCGGTCGCGGGGCCTGACTGCCGCCACATCCTGCGACAGACTCGTACGCATCGCCCCGCTGCTATGCGCCCTCGCGGATCCAGGTGACATCGGGCTTGCCACCGCCGCCGGTCAGGGAGCCGCTCAAAAACTCCGCCACGTAGCGGAGTTGCTTGCCGGGTCGGTCCGGATCGCGGAAGGCGTCGCCCTTCTGCAGGATTGGCAGCTGGTCGGGCATCGAGCCGAACGCACGGGCGCCCGCCGCCTGGCAAGGATGCCAGCAGCCGTTCCCGGCGGCGTCTTCGAGATAGAACTCCGGGTAGCAGTGCCCTTCCACCCAGACGGTGCGGGCGGGGATGCCCTGCGACCGCGCGGCGGCGATGAACAGGCAGGTGAGCTCCTCGCAGTCGCCCCAGCCGTCGTTCAACGCCCGCCTGGCTCCCTTCAGGTCGCCGTTGCGATATTCGACCTTCGCGCGGACGGCGTCGTAGATCGCCTCGACCCGCCGCCAGCCCTCGTGATCGCCCGCCGCCTCCGTGGCGAACCTCACGAT
>VGYP01000140.1 GCA_016872955.1 Planctomycetota bacterium | reverse complement strand
ATCGACGTGACCAAGAAGCTCACGCGCGAGGACGTGCTGGAGCGGCTAAGCGACCTGTTCGTACGCCGGGGCGTGCCGGCGCACATCCGGAGCGACAACGGCAGCGAGTTCACCGCGAGGAGCGTCCGGGAGTGGCTGGGGCGGGTGGGCGTGCAAACGCTGTCCATCGAGCCGGGCTCACCTTGGGAGAACGGCTACGTGGAGAGCTTCAACGGCAAGCTTCGAGATGAGCTCCTGGGCCGTGAGGTGTTCGACACCCTGCTCGAGGCCAAGGTGCTCATCGAGCGCTGGAGGCAGGTCTACAACACCCTCCGGCCGCACAGGGCTGGTCTATCTGAGGGTGAATCCCTCACTTCAAACCTGGTACCGCACTGGCGGGCAGGTCAATGCCCAGACGGTCTTGGCGGGATCATGCGAAAGAGGCCAGGGATATCGGCTACACTCGATGCTCTGTTCGCCTGATCTTTGAACACTGTCACAGCAGCCCCGGCAGGTAGTACCCAATGGTCCGCTTCGGCTTCAGGGTTCCCTCGCTCCGGAAACGCATCTCGGCCAGAACGAGCTTGAAGCGATACGTCCGGAACAGCCTCGGCCTAAAGGCACCTCGAGGCTGGGGCTGGCTCACCAATCCGAGGAAGGCCGCCTACAACCGGGTCTACAACAGGACCACGAGAGGCTGTTTGGTGATGATTGGATACATGATCACGGCGGGATTCACGCTTCTTGGGGCTTCGATGGCCTTACTTGCTTCAGCTTTTGGCCAGTGAAGAACCGCAACCGCGAGCGTGTTGCAGAGCTTTTACAAATTCCGATCATTTCGGCGAAGGATAAGCCAGTCAATGGTACTTCCCGCAACCATGTCCATAGGCATGTCCAGGCCGATGGGCGGCTGGTGAGGCTGTGCCGCGTTTTCCGACGCCTCATCAGCTGCTCCCGGAAGGGCTTTCCTCCCCGCTAGAGTGGCATTTTTCTGCCGTCAGCGCGGAGTCTCTCCGAGTTCGGCCGCCTGGGGACTTCGTCGTAACCTCGCGGCCGCCACCGCTCAGAGGCTGTGAATATCGACCGCAGGCAGTTCGTCGAACGCGGCCTGAAAGACGTCGCGATCGTCATGGATCTGGACGAGCTCGCCCCAGTCGGTGGGCGGTCCCCGCGCCGGTGAGACGGGCGGCGGCTCCAGCGGCTCGCCGAGGTGTGTGAGGATTGTCCGAATCGCCCTTGGATCCGTGATGCACGCGATGAGCCGGATGTCGCCACCCCATCCCGGACACTCAAGCGGAAACTCCTCACCCACCCGGGCCAGGAGTTTCGCCCAGGCAATCCGCGAGGTGTCGTGTGACCGTGGCGTCGCCTGAGTGTCGCAGCAGCCCGTCGCACAAGCATCGCCCGCATGCCCACCGGCACCGGCCTCGCCCCGTTTGCCGATGTTCCCGATAGCCAGTGCCGTGACGGCCTGCCTGAGCTTGTGATTCGGCGGTGGCTGCAACTGCTGGCGGATCGGGTGGTCGACCGAAGCGTGGCGGCGACCAACGCCGCCATCCGCGGCTACGTCGCCGAGGGGCGGCAGCGGCTCCGGGACGACCCGGGCCGAGTGGCGGCGCCGCAGAATCTCCTGCAGGCGATGCTCGTGGCCGCGGATGAGCCCGCCAGCAGCCTCGACGACGCCCACGTGATCGGCAACGTGCGGAACATGCTCCTTGCCGGCGAGGAGACCACCGCCACCACGCTGGCCTGGATGATCGACCTGCTCGTGCGTCACCCGGAGGCGCGGCGGCGGGCGGAAGCGGAGGTCCGGCCCATCGCCCCCGATCCCGCCGCCTTCAGCCTCGACCAGATGGAGCGGCTAAATTACCTGGAGGGCTGCGTTCACGAGACGATGCGGCTGAAGCCGGTGATCCCGATCCTGACGCTCCAGGCGATCGACGACACCGTCGTCAGCGACATCGCGATCCCGCGGGACACTCCGATCTTCGTGGTGCTCCGCCATGACGGCCTCGACGCCCGTTTCTTCGCGCGGCCGGAGGCGTTCGAGCCCGAACGCTGGCTGGAGGACGCGGAGCAGCCCCTCACGCCCGCCGCGTCTCGCTGCCGTTCGGCGCGGGGCCGCGTGTCTGCCCCGGCCGGTATCTGGCGATCCTCGAAATGAAGGTGGCGCTGGCGATGCGGCTGGCGTCATTCGACATCGAGGCGGTGGAAACCCCGACGGCGGCCCCGCCCGGGAACTGATGGCCTTCTCGCTCCAGCCCGTCGGGCAGAGCCTGCGGCTCCGCGACCGTGGCTGAGCAGGCCGGGGCCGCTCAGCCGAGCGGTGCCGGCTCGAGCCGGAGCACCACCGGACGCGAGGTTCGGAGCGTGACCTGTGGCTGCGGCTCGACCGGTGCCGGATCGGCCCGCCGCGGACGGAGCCGCGCGAGGATGGTGCCCACGATGATCGGCGACTCGATCATGGCGAAACTCGCGCCCAGGCAGATGCGGGGGGCCGGTGCTGAACGGCAGGTAGGCGAACTTGTTCTTCTGCTCCTCGCGCCCAGGCTCGAACCGCTCCGGCCGGAAGGACTCCGGGTGGGTCCAGAGCGGCGGCAGGCGGTGCAGGGCATAGGGGCAGAAGATCACCAGATCCCCCTCCGCCACCCGGGTGCCGGCGAGATCGTCGGGGCCGACCGCCCGGCGATCGAACATCCAGACCGGCGGATAGAGACGCAGCGTCTCCTGGATCACGGCCTTCAACCGCGGCAGGCGGCCGCCCACCGGTGTCGGTCACGAGCTCCGCCCGTAGCCGCTCTGTCTCGGCGGGATGCCGGTCGAGGAGCACCCACAGCCAGGAGCGTGCGTTGGCCGTCGTCTCGTGGCCCGCGATCATCATCGTCATCACCTCGTCGCGGAGCTGGACGTCGCTCATCGACCCGCCCGTCTCCGCGTCCTGGGCGGCGATGAGCGTCGTGAGCAGGTCGCCATGGCCGTCGTCGGCCGCGCCGTCAGCCAGCCGCCGCCGCGCGGCGATCAGCCGCCTCAAGATCGCGTCGAGCGTGTCGAGCGCCGGCCGTAGCCGCCGGTTGTTGGCCGTCGGCAGCCCGAGGGGCGGCCGCACCGGCGACGACACCCGGGCCGCGAGGCAGGAGAGGATCGTGGGGAACACGCGGTTGATCTCGTCAACGCTCGCCGCCAGGTCGTCGCCGAAGAGCGTCTCGGCCACCGCGCGAAGCGTGACCTTCATCATGTCGGTGCAGGCGTCGACGGTGTCGCCCCGCTGGGCGGCCGCCTCCCAGTCGGCGGCACACTCGGCCGCCATCCGCGAGATGATCGGACCGAATCGCTGCAGGCTCTCGCCGTGGAAGGCCGGCTGCGCGATCCGTCGCTGCCGCTTCCAGACGGCTCCGCCGCTCGTCAACAGGCCGTTGCCGAGCACGGCCCGCACGGCGTCGAAGGCCGGCGTGTTTGTCGTAGTTGGCGATGTTGTCGAGGAGGACGTGCCGGATCACCGCCGGGTCGGAGACGAGGTGCCCGCGCTGCAGGCCGATCTTCAGTGGCACCACCGGCCCCTCGCTCGAACGGCGGCAAAACTCCCTGAGGGGATCGCGGACGAGTGCCGCCAGGTCGCCGCCGATGAGTCGTACGAGGAGCTCGGCCATGGGGTGCGTCGGGGGTTCCGAATTGTTCGCTGGGGCCGCACGGGTCATAATCATGCTGTTCCAGGGCGACTGATGCCACCGCCCACGCTACCCGACGCTGGCTCGCCCGCGATCGATCGCCATGCTTTCTCCAGTCCGCCGCGGCACGCTCGACGAGTATCTGGCGGCCGACGACATCGTGACCATCCCGGCAATTGCCGATCAGGAATGGGACGCGATTCGCAGGCAGGCGGGCTGGCGGCTGACGCGACGGTTCATCACCCTCCGCAACCTGCTCGTTCATGGCATGCTCTTCGCCCGCGATGCGATGGGCTTCGCCTGGGGTGGCATCTACCGCACGCTGTTCGTCAGCGCGATCGTCACCACGTCGTACCGCAACGAGGGCCACTTCCGCTCCGGGGAACGGATCAGGGGCACAAGCGACTTTTTCGTCGGCACCTTCGGGCTGCCGCGGTCGGGGGCCGATGCGCGGGAGATCGTACGGCTGATCAATCTGCGGCACCACGTGGCGGGCGTCTGCCGGCCAGAGGGAGACGGCCGGGTGCGGGTGAACGAGGTCTACGAGGCCGAGTTTGCCTACGTGGCCACGGCCTTCATCGAGTCGATGCGCCGGGGCCTGGAGATCTGCGGGCTGCCGGCCGGCAGCCGGCAGGGCCGCGACCTGGCCTGGCCGATCTGTGTGGTGCTCTATCAGGTGGCGGGCCTCGCCGGGCTCACCCGCATGCCCCGCGATCTCGCCGCCCACGAGCGGTTTCGCGACGCCTTCGACCGACACCTCCGCGACCGCCCCCCTTCAGCGCGGGTGCGACGCATGGCCCAGGAGATCGCCCGGCGGATCGTGCCGGTCACCGCGTCGCACGCCGGTGAACCGGTGGCCGGGCACGTCGCGCGGCACATCGATCCCGAGACCCAGGAGTATCTGTTTCCCGGCGGCGAGATTCCGGCCGGTCTCGAGCCGCAGCGGATCGAGTGGCAGCGGCGGCAGGCTGCGGAACGCGGGATGACCGGGATCGAGGGGCGGTCGCGGGAGCGGCAGACGCTCTGGCAGCGGCCGGACGTCGTCGCGCTTCACCGGGCGTATCAAGATGCCGTCCGCGTCAACGTCTCCGACGAGGTGGACGACCGCCTCGTCGGTGCGATCCTGCTCTACGCGCTCGACTCCGGGAAGGCCGCGCGGCCGCTCGAGCGGCGGTCGATCGACCTCGCCGCGGACCAGCCGCTGATCCGGCAGGGCGAGACCGTGGGCGAGATGTACGTCGTGCTCTCGGCCACCGCGCCACTCGTGGTGCTCCATGCCGCGGACGGCGCGGCGGAGCCACGGCAGGTCGCCACGCTGGCGGCGCCCACGGTGCTCGGCGAGATCGGGATGTGGCGGGGGCAGCCGGCCGTGGCCACGGTGCTTGCCCGCGAGCCGAACCGGCTGGAGGTGATCGTGATCGATCGCGTGCGGTTCGAGGAGCTCAAGCAGGAGCCGGGCTTTCGGGCGGCGACGGCGGCGGAGGTTCAGCGGCGATTGGCGCTCAACTCGTCCCTCGTGGGCACGCTGCTCGACGCCGCCGCCGCACGGACGGGCGACCCGCGGCTGGCGTCGATCGCCCAGTTGTTCCGCTTTCTCACCGGCGACTCCCACGTGTCGCTCGATGCCGTGGTCGACCTCGCTGCCGAGGCCACCCCCGCCGAGTGCGTGGATGCGCTCCGCCGCCAGGTGGACGAGGCGATCAGGGCGGGCCTGCCCCCCGACCTCGAGCGGTATCTGGGCAACGTCGTGGCAACGATCGGATGAGCGAGCCAAAGCCTCCATCCGCCCGGTCAATCACGAGCGTCCGCCGCGACGATCTCGACGCCCTGCGGGGCTTCGCCATGCTGCTCGGCATCGTGCTCCATGCGAGCCTCACCTACTTTCCGTTTTCCTGGTCGGTGCAGGATTCCCGTCAGGCGAAGGCGTTCGGGCTGGTGTATGCGGCCATCCACGGCTTCCGCATGCCGCTCTTCTTCCTGCTCAGCGGCTTCTCACCATGCTCGCGCTCGACCGCCGGGGGCTGCAGACCCTGCTCGCCCAACGGACGCTGCGGAGCTTGATCCCGCTCGTCCTCGCCCCGGTCACGATCCTGCCGCTCACCGGTGCGATGGTCACGCTGGCGGTGCGGCGGACGGCGGCCGCCGCCGCGGCCCCCGCCTCGATCGCCGCCGGGGTGGCTGGATTTCTGGGGCTGCCGGCCCGGTCGGCGACCGACGTGCAGCAGGGTCGTGAAGCCATCGCGGACCTCCTCGCTGCGCGTTCCGGTGTGGCCGAATCTCCCGGCCTCGCCGCCACGCTCGTCGCCCGCTACCACTCAACACTGGCGTCGCCGCAGTTGCTGTTCGGTCTTTTGGACCACTTCTGGTTTCTCTGGTACGTGTGCCTGATGGTGGCAGTCCTCACGGCCGCGGAGACCGCGGGCCTCGGGCCGTCCGGCCGGCACCGCTGGTGGCTCGTGCCCGCGAACTGCTTGCCATTCACCATGATGCGCTGGCCGTTCGGCCCCGACACGGCCCTCGGCCTGGTTCCACCTCCCCATCTGTCCTTTTTTATGCCTGTTGCTTCTGGTTGAATGCCGGCACCTTCCGCTGCGAGGGGCTCGAGACGCCGCTCGGCCGTCACGGGAAGATCGTGCTGCCGCTGTCCCTCGTGGTGATCTTTCCCACGGCCCTCGCCACGATCGGCAGGCCTCCCTTCACGGCCACTCTGCAGCCGGCGTTCGCCTGGGGGATGTCGGTGGGGCTGATCGGCGTGTTTGATCGGTGGATGGCCCGGCCTTCCGCCGCCGTCCGCTGGCTCGCCGACGCCTCGTACTGGATGTATCTCGCGCATCTGCCGCTGGTGATCATTCTCCAGTCGTATGCCTGCGATCTGCCCTGGCCGGCGGTGGCGAAGTTCACGGTTATCGACGTCGTCACGGTCGTGGTGCTGCTCGTCAGCTATCGCTGGGAAGTGCGGTTCACGCCGATCGGCTGGCTGCTCAATGGCCCGCAGAGCATCTCACCCCGTGGCTAGTCCGCTGATCGATGCCTGCCTCGCCGCGCTGCGGCTGCCGCCCGGCGGGCTCCCCGGCATGGTCGTGCCGACGACCCTCGATCGCGTCGAGCTGCTCTAGACGCCCGGCCTCTGGGGGCACGCTCCCGCCGACAACTCCTATTGGCTTGCAGCTGAAGAAAGCCTGGCGCCGCAGCCGGCGACGAGCCGGCGGCTGCTCGCGGCTATCGAGGAGGTGGTGGCGAGCGCCGCGTCGCTCCTCGACATCGCGGCGCTTGAGCCGTTCGTGACCGGGGGATTCGTTGCCGCGATCCGGCGCGGCCTGGCCCGGGCGGCCCGACAGCGCAAGCGGCCGACCGCTCGCATCCTCTACGGTCGCCACGGCTACGCCCGCGAGGGTTTTGTCTACCAGCAGGAGGCCGACTCAGATGCCTTCGTGGTGGATCTCACCGCCGAGTTGCCGCCGGCTTCGGGCATCGCGCTGTGACCCACCAGCCAGTGCGGTACCAGGTTTGAAGGGAGGGATTCCTCGCGGTGAACTCGCTGCCGTTGTCGCTCCGGATGTGCGCCGGCACGCCCCGGCGTACGAACAGGTCGCTTAGCCGCTCCAGCAC
>VGYP01000139.1 GCA_016872955.1 Planctomycetota bacterium | reverse complement strand
GATCCGCTTGCGGAGCGCGTCGATCTCGGCGGGCTTGGCCTTCTCGAGCCCCTTCTTCCAGCCTTCGAGCTGCTTGACGAGCTTCTCGTCGCCCGGCATCGGGGGCTTCCAGGAATCCTTGCCCGGCAGGTTGCCGCGGTGCCACTGGGCGCGGATCGAGTGGAGGTCGCCGATCAGGCCGGCCGTGCCGATGGTGTGGACGGCGTTGTCGTAGAGGATGCTGTAGTGCCGCTGATGGCCGGTGGCCATGAGCTTGCCCGTCTCACGGGAGACGCGGCCCATCTCCTTGCACTCGTGGATGCTGTGCCCCATCAGTTTCTCGGTGAGCACGTGCTTGCCGGCCCGCATCGCCTTGATGGCCGCTGGGGCGTGGAGGTGGAGGGGCAGGGCGATGACCACCGCCTCGACGGAGTCGTCGGCCAGGAGCTCCTCGTAGGCCTCGTAGACCTTGACGTGCCTGCGGGCCGCGTCTTCGGTCGTCCAGCCGTATTTCGACAGCAGCCCAGGGCGGGCCGTGAGGGCACTGGGACTGGAGGCGTCGCCGTGGAAAGCGCGGAACTGGTTGTAGGGACGGATGTCGGCGATCGCGACCACGTTGAGATAGTCGGGATTGTGGGCACCGATCAACACACTCCCCTCGTCACCCGTGCCCAGGAAACCGACGCGGAGCGGGTCGCCGACGCTCTTGCCGTAGCCGAAGTAGAGGGATCCCAGGCCCGCGCCCGCGGCCACGCCAGCCGTCACCCCGGCCAGGAAGTCGCGACGCGTGATGCTCACGGCGTCGCTGAAGTTCTCCTTGCCGATCTGCTTCTGCTGCTCGGTCAGGTTCATCGGTCTACCTCGTGCTGGGATGGCTCAGGACGTGCCGCCCGGCGACGGCGTGCGGCCGCAGCAGGACAGGGGGCACCAGGATCGAAGGAAATAGTCGAGGCCGCTCCAGCCGCCGGTGGGGAGGGCGGCCAGCGCGACGAGCGCCGCCATCTCGACCCACTGGGCGTAGGTGTCCTGGGAGCCCGGCACCCAGAAGGGCTGCGAGGCCGCCACGCTGGCGAGGAAGATCGCCCCGCCCATGGCGTTGAACTTCACGAACAGGCCGGCCACCAGGCAGGCGCCGATCGTGACGAGCGACCAGCTCACGAAGCGGTCGGCCTTCCAGAGGGCCGTGCGGGGCGTGGCGCTGGCCAGCCGCGGTTTGTCGGCGGCCGGCACCGCGTCGTTCCACGCCGCCTCCAGGCGACGGCCGATCGCCGCGGCCGCCGTCATCCAACCCGCCGCGTCGCGGGAGAGTTCCCGCCGCTTCTTCGCCACCCGGTCCCGTTCGAAGGGAATGTCGCGGGCGGCCTTGCTGCCCTCCATATCCGCCAGCCTCGCCAGTTCGAGACGGTACTCGACGAGATCCTCCCGGATGTCGCCCACCCAGCCGGCCAGTTCGGCCTTGGCCGACTCCAGGGACCGCTCCGACTGCTCGAGCGGCCCGCCGGCGAGTTTCACCATCTTTTGCCGCTCATCGAGCCGCCGCCCCCACTCGGCTGCGACGCTCTCCTGCCAGGCCTTGATCGCCTCCGCTGGCGGCTGGCGATCGGCGGCCCCGAGGGTCCGTGACCAGTCGCCAGTCTCGGGCAGCATCGCCCGGTAGCCGGCCGCCAGCGGCCCGACGGCCGCCTTCCGAAAGCCGGCACTCGACCAGTCCGGATCCCGCAGGTGGCTGACACCCTCCAGGAAGAAATGCAGGCCGATCACGATCCGCAGGAACGCCAGGGCCGCGAGGGCGAGAATCGAGGTGCGCATGCGGAACGGTCGGCCCGGGGCGAGGGGAAACGCGATGCTTCTCTGTAGTTGAACCTCGCGGCACCGCGGCGACAAGCCCTCGGCGTGCCCCCTTGCCAGTCCGGCCGCACGGCTGCGAAAACGAGGCTCGTCATGCGAATCGTCCTCTGTTACCCGGTCGAGCCGAGGCACGTCGCCCAGATCGGGGCGGTGGCCCCCGCGGCCGAGATCGTCGACGCCGGTCAGGAGCTGGTGGCCGACGAGCTGCCCGCGGCTGACGTCTTCTGCGGACACGCCAAGGTGGCCGTCCCCTGGGACCACGTCGTCGCGGCCGGTCGCCTGCGGTGGATCCAGTCGTCGGCGGCCGGCCTTGACCACTGTCTCGTGCCCAGTGTTGTCGGCTCGTCGCTCACCGTGACGAGCGCCTCCGGGGTGCTCGCCGACCAGGTGGCCGAGCACGCGATGGGCCTGGCGATCGCCTGCACCCGACGGCTGCCGCTCTTTCTCGCCCAGCAGGCGGCTCGGGAGTTCGTCCGCCGCCCCACCCGCGATCTCACCGGCGCGACCGTCGGCATCGTGGGCCTCGGCGGCGTGGGCCGGCGGCTGGCCGAGGTGCTCGAGCCCTTCCGAGTGCGGATCCTGGCGACTGACTGGTTTCCCGTCCGCAAGCCGGCCGGCGTCGACTTTCTCGGACCGCCGGAGTCGTTGCCGGAGGTGCTGGTGGCCGTGGACGTGCTCTTCCTCTGCGTCCCACTCACCGTTCACACCCGCGGCATGATCGGGGCCGAAGCCCTCGCCCGGATGCGGCCGGGGGCGATCCTTGTCAACGTGGCCCGTGGCCCGCTGGTCGACGAGACGGCCCTGGCCGCGGCCCTCGCGAGCGGCCGGCTCGACTCGGCCGCCCTCGACGTCACGCCGGAGGAGCCGCCGCCCCCGTCGAGCCCGCTGTGGACCGCGCCGCGGCTCATCATCACGCCCCACGTCGGCGGCCAGAGCGGCCGCCGAATCGATGCGATGACCGATTTTTTCTGCGACAATCTGGGAAGGTATCTTCGGGGCGAGCCCCTGCGAAACCTGGTCGACAAGCGGCTCGGGTTTCCAGAGCCGCCGTCGGATCGGTCCGCCTCGGAGGGCGGCGCACGATGAGCACGACGATCCTGCGCGAGGAACGGCCGACGATCTCGGCCGCCGGCGACGTCGGCTCCTCGTGCCCGGAGGAGCTGCTCGCCCGCTACAGCGAGATCCTCGGTTCCGGCCGACTGGCCTGGACGGAGCACCATGCTCTCACACGGCGGCTGGGTGCCGGCGGCCAGGGCGTCGTCTTTCTCACGACCAGACGCGGGGCCGGCAACTTCACGCTGCCAGTGGCCCTCAAGATCTTCTCGCCCGAGCGGTACGAGACGGAGGGCCTCTACCTGGAGGCGATGGACCGGATCGCGTCGGTGGCCGCGCGGGTCGCCCAGATCCAACAGGACAACCTCCTCGACGTGCAGAACTTCGTCGAGCAGCGGCGGATCCGGATCATGGAGATGGAGTGGATCGACGGCTACGACCTCTCGCGGCTGCTCGCGCCCGAACTGCTCGCCCAGACCCGGGCGAACGTCGACGACGACCGCTGGCAGTATCTCAACAACGTCTGCGTGACCGCCGGTCCGAAGCAGTCGCGGCTCAAGCCGGGCGTGGCGATCGCGATCGTCCGCGAGTGCCTTGCGGCGCTGGCGGCGCTGCACCGCGAGGGGATCGTGCACGGCGACATCAAGACCGCCAACATCATGGTCAAGCGGACCGGTAACGCGAAGATCATCGACATCGGTTCCGCCCACGCGATCGACGAGCTGCCCCCCACCCGCACCTGCACGCCCGCCTCCGCCGCGCCCGAGGTGCTCGAGGGCCGCGATAACACGCCCCGCAGCGACCTGGCGAGCCTCGGCTACGTGCTCGTCGAGATGCTCTCCGGCCGGCCCCCGTTCGCGGGTCTGCAGTCGTTTCGCGACCTGCTCGAGGCGAAGCGGTCGCTCGTCCACCGGCTGCCGCAGGTGTTGCCCGCCGAGGTGTCCTGCAACGAGCTCCTGATGGACTTCTGCCGCGGCCTGATCGCGCCCGATCCCGACCGGCGGTTTCCGACCGCCGAGGACGCCGACCACAAGAAGGGGGGCGCCGCGAGCTTCCATCGCCAGCTCATTGTGGGCGGCCTGGCGAGCGAGTACGAAAACGAGATCCGGGCCTGGCTCGACGAGCTGGCGTGACCGCGGCGGCCCATGCAACGCGGGTTTCTTCAGGCGACGACCATCGCCCTCGTTTCCTTGGGGGCAGTCGTGCTGCGCGGGGCTGACGCCGGTGTTCGACCCGAGGGCTCGTTTGTCCGCCCCAGGGAGCACGTCCGCGGTTTTGATCTGGATGAAGCGTGGCAACGCTATGACGCGACTGTCGCGACCGAATCGACGAAGTTCGTCGACGTCTTGAACGGGCTCATTGACGCGGCGAAACAGAAGCAAGACGCGTCGGAACTCACGAAGTGGAGCGATGTGCTCGACGAATTTCGGGAGGAGGGTGTCTTCCCCAGCATCAAGATGATCAAGGAACAGGTTGGTGAGGCGAAGGCATCGCTGGCGCGAGCAGGGCAGCAGTTGCCGGAAAAAGGCTACGAGCGGGCCCTCGAGGAAGCATCCGGCAAGCCACAGCCCAATCGGGCCGAGATCGACGCCCTCCGGGGAGAGATGGTGATCGTCAAAAACAACCCCTTCGAAGGTCCGAAGATTTTTCTCCGGGATTTGCAGGAGGAGGAACTCGTGTTTGTTCCCCCGTTCGTCGGCGGCCAGCCCTTCCAGAAAAATGAATTCTTCCATGTGGGCGGCCAGGTTCGGCCCCGGAGCATCTTCCATCACCCGCCCCCACCGAACCCGAAAAAACCTGACATCGCCGGATTTTCGCGCGCGAAGTTCGCCGTGCCGGCGGGCTATCGCCGCATGCCGGGCAGCGTGGCGATGAATGATTCCTCGAATGAGAACGGGTGCACACAGCTCAATCCGGTGATCTTCAAGATTCTTGACGACCGGGGGAAATCGCTCTGGAGCAGCGACGGCATTCCCGTCAAGGGAAAGCCGTGGGGGCAGAAAGAGCAGAAGTTCGACGTGCTGTTGCCGGACACTGCCCGCACGGTCACGCTTCAGCTCGAAGTCAGGAACAACGCGCAGTGCTGCCACGCGTTGTGGTGCACACCATCGTTCAGGCGTTGAAACGCTGGCAGGCGGTTGGCCCGGCGGGATTTCTTGACGCTGGGCAGCGGGGGTGCAGGCTGACGCGGTGTCGAGGCTCGGCACGGCGTCGCCGCAACCTCACCGCAGCCGGCGGTAGATGCCGCGGATCAGCGCGGTAGTGGTCCGCGGGGCCAGCCGCTTGAGCCGCCACAGCCAGCGGGCCTGCGTGCCCACCACCACGTAGCGGTGGTTGCGGTTGATCGCCACCATCACCCGGTCGGCCACCCGCTCGCTCGACCAGCCCGTCACGGCCATGCGCCGCTCGGCCTCGCGCCGCTCGACGGTGCTGGTGAAGTGCCAGGTGTCCAGCAGCCCTGAGCGGAAGAAGCCTGGGCAGACGACGGTCACGCCGGGGCGGCCCCGCGGACACTCCGCGGCGATCGCCTCCGAGATGGCCACCACGCCCGCCTTGCTGGCGGCGTAGGCGGCCATCGACGGCGGCGCGAGCACGGCCGCGATCGACGCGACGTTGACCAGATGCGTGCGGTCGGCGGACGACCGCAGCCAGGGGACGAAGGTCTCGCAGCCCAAGGCCGTGCCCAGCAGGTTCGTGTCGAGCACCCGCCGCCACTGGGCCTCCGGCAGCGTGCCCACCTCGCCGGTGGCACCCACGCCGGCGGCATTAACCAACAGCGTCAGGTCACCCCACTCGTCCCGCAGCCGCGAGTGCAGGCCGCGCCACGTCGCCGCCTCCCGCACGTCGCCGGGGATCGGCAGCACCCCGGTGGGAGGCGACAGCGTCGCCAGCGTGCCGGGGAGATCGACCACAGCCACCCGCCAGCCCGCGATGGCGAGACGCTCCGCGAGGGCGCGGCCCAGTCCGCTCGCGCCGCCGGTGACGAGGGCCGTCGCCGGACGATCGGGGCGGCTGGGAAACCGGCGGAGAAGCACGGGGCGGAACGCCGGCGCGGGCGACGGTGAGAAGCGAGGGTGACGGGACTCGAACCCGCGGCCTCCAACGTGACAGGCTGGCGCTCTAACCAACTGAGCTACACCCCCGGATACCGGCCGGAGCCGGCAGCGGGTTTTCACCGTCGAGCGGGAAGTATACCGACCGCGTTGGCGGCGGGAAGCGTGACTCGCGATCGCGGCCCGGCGTCAGAAAATCCCGCGGTTGGGGTCGAACCCCTTGCTTTTCGCCACCGTGAAATCCTGTTCGGCCTGGCCCCCGAGGCCGAGTGCCTGGCAGGCCAGTCCGCGGTGGTGGTGCATCACCGCCAGGCCGTGGTCGGCCGACCGCAGCCGGTAGGCGAGTTCACCGTCGTCGACGTGGCCCAGCAGCGCTACCACCCGGTGTCGCTCGGTCCGGGCGACGTCGATGGCCCGATTCAAGTCGTCGATCGCCTGCTGCTGCCGGCCGAGCAGGTGGAGCACGAAGCCACGGGTATCGAGGAACTCGGGGCTGCCGTCGCCACTGCCCCGCAGGGCCGCCTCCACGTCGACCAGCGCCCCCTCGAGTTCGCGGCCTACAAGCGCACGGACGTAGGCCCTGTGATTGAGTGCCTCGGGGTGGTTGGGGCCGTCGAGGTCGAAGGCGACCTGCGCTGCGGCCAGGGCGGCATCAGCATCGCCACGGATCACCGCCGCCAACGCCCTGATACGGTGCGGCTGAGCGCCGGTGGGGGCGATCGAAGCGGCTAGGTCGGCATCGGCGACGGCCGCGGTCAGATCGCGGTTTTCCATGTGCAGCATCGCCCGCCAGCAGAGCAGCCGGCTCTTCCGTACTGGATCGGCCTCGATCGATCGGCCGCCCCAGCGGATCGCCCGGCCCAGGTCGGTGACCGCCGCGTCGAGATCGCCGCGGCCCTCGTGGCGGATCGCCTGCCCCAGCGACCAGTGCACGACCCCTTCGCGGAACGTCGGCATCACCGCCGGGATGATCGCCGCCGGCACCACCACCCCCACCAGCACCGCCATGAGGAGCAGCCGCTTGCCCCGGCCCGGCCGGCGAGGCTGCGCCAGCGAACCACGGATCGGTGGTGGCGGGTCGGCCTCCGCCGGCCGGTCGAACTGCGGTGGAATCGGAAAACCGAGCCGGTCGTAATGCATCGCACGCCCGCGGTCAGGGCCTCGTCGCCTCCCCATGATGGTACCACCGTCGGGCCGGTGGCCAGCCCTCAACGCGTGTTTGACGCCGCCGACGGCTTGCCGTAGCCTGCCATTTACCCCCCGGAGCCGCCACCATGCCGCTCTTTGAGATTGAGACCAGCGGCCACATCATCATCTCCTGGGCGGCCGACGAAGAGGCTGCGGCCGCCGTCGTCCGCGATGCC
>VGYP01000138.1 GCA_016872955.1 Planctomycetota bacterium | reverse complement strand
CGACACCGGCGGGCATCCTTCGCGCCATTCGGCACGAGGCAGTCGCCGGCCTGTTGCTGGGGACCGCGAGCGCCGTCATCGTCGCCCTCGTGGCCCTCATCTGGCTCGGTCAGTCGTCCGTGGCGGCGGCCGTGCTGGGAGGGATCGCGGGGGGCATGGCGACCGCCGCGGTGGTGGGGGCGGCGATGCCCAACCTCGTCAGGCTCTTCGCCCGCGAGCCGCAGGTCGCCGCCGGCCCGGTAGCGCTCGCCGCCACCGACATGGCCACACTCGCGATCTACTTCTCGCTGGCCCGATATCTGCTGGGCTGAGGCACCTCGCCGCGGCCGGCCCGCCCCCCGGGAAACTCGGCCGTCGACGTGACGCAGGTGCCGTCGACGCCAGGGGATGACTTTGGCCACGGACCGTTACACTGGCCGCGGTTCCTCCCTCTCGCTCCCGGCCGGTGCCGGTCCGCATGCAGTTGCTCATCAAGAACGCCGACATCGTCAACGCTGACAGCCGGTACACGGCCGACATTCTCTGCTCAGGTGACACGATCGCGCGGATCGACCGCGGCATCGTCCCGCCGGCCGGAGCCGAGGTGATCGATGCGGCTGGCCGACCGGTGTTTCCAGGCTTCATCGACCCCCACACCCACATCTACCTGCCTTTCATGGGCACTTTCGCCCGTGACGACTACGAGACGGGAACCAAGGCCGCTCTCGTCGGCGGCACCACCACCATCTTCGAGATGGTCTGTCCCAAGCGGGAGATGTCGCACGCCGAAGGGTTCGCCCTCTGGCGGCGGCAGGCCGAGGGCAAGGCCTGCTGCGACTACTCCTTCCACATGGGCGTGACCAGGTTCGACGCCGCTTCCGCGGATCAACTCCGCGAGATCGTGGCCGCGGGCGTCAGCAGCTTCAAGGTGTTCCTGGCCTACAAGGGTGCCTTCGGTGTGGACGACGCCGAACTCTGGCGGACCCTGTCGCTGGCGGAGGAGCTGGGCGTGGTCGTGACCGCCCACTGCGAGAACGAAACGCTGGTCGCCGAGTTGCAGGCCCGGCTGCTCGCAGCCGGTCGCACCGGGACCGACGCCCACCATGACAGCCGGCCGCCGGCCGTCGAGACCGAGGGCGTGAGTCACCTCTGCAGCTTCGCGGGCCTCACCGGGGCCACCGTCTACGTGGTCCATCTCTCCTGCCGCGAGGCGCTCGAGGCGGCGGTGGCGGCGCGGGAGCGGGGCGTGAGAGTGTTCGTCGAGACGCTCATCCAGTACCTGCTGCTCGACAAGACCTGGGCCGAGCGGCCGGGCTTCGAGGGGGCGAAATACGTCATGTCGCCACCCCTGCGGGACGTCGCCAACCAGGACGTGCTCTGGCACGCGCTGGCGGCCGGCCTCATCCAGACCGTGGCCACCGACCATGCTCCCTTCGACTTCGCCTCGCAGAAGCCGCTGGGCCGGACCGACTTCACCCGCATCCCCAACGGCATTCCAGCCATCGAGGACCGCGTCACGCTGCTCTGGACCCACGGCGTGCGGCGGGGTCGCCTCACGCCCGAGCAGTTCGTGGCTGTAGCGAGCACCAATGCGGCGAGGATCTTTGGCCTGTGGCCGAGGAAGGGTGTGATCCAGCCTGGCGGTGAAGCCGACCTCGTGGTCTGGGATCCCGAATACCGCGGCACGATCGCGGCTCGGTCGCAGACGCAGGCGGTCGATTACAACGCGTTCGAGGGGATGGCGATCGAGGGACGGCCGGCCGTTGTGACCGTCCGCGGCCAGGTCGCCGCCCGCGACGGGGTGTTCTGTGGCACGGTGGGCCGCGGCCGGTTCCTGCGGCGGCCCGTCGGCACGCATCCCGGCGACTGAAGGTCGTCGCGGCGATCACCCCCCCGACCGCAGGACCGGCGCGAGCCGCGCGGTATTCTTTCGCGGGCGGAAACGCCGTCCTTCGACCGGAGCGGGTATTCATGGCGATGACCATTTCAGCGCGACGGCAGGCCCTCGCGGAGATCGCCCGGGCCCGTCGCGGGGCTGGCTGGCCGCGGTTGCTGGGCCGTGCGTCCGTTGTGATCGCGCTGCTGCTGGTGCTCGTGCTCGCGGGCCTGTGGGGGGCGGGATTCTTTCGGGTTCCCCCAGAACTCGTCGCGGTGCGGGCGGCGGTCGACGAGCACGTGGCGCACCTGCAGCTCGTGGCTCGCAACGAGGCCCCCCTGCCCCTCGACCGGACCTCGCTCGAGAAGGTGTTCGACACGGTTCGCAACGTGCCGCGTGTCCACCGCCACGCCGCCCAGCAGGAGATGACGCGGCTCTTCGAGGCCCGGGAGACCGCCGAAGTCGACTCCGTCTTCGGTCTGCCGCCCGACCGTCGCATCGCGGAGATCGACCGCCGCATCAGGGCCGAGGAGGAACGTCGGCAGGCCTGGGCCGCCGAACGGGCCCGTCGCGACGCCGAGCGGGCGGAAACCCAACGGCGTGATCCGGCTGGCGGCGGCCCTCCCGGCACCGGGACGGGTGGTGCGCTGCCGGCGCGGGGCGGCACGAGCCGGCGCAGCGACGGCACGGAGGAATCACGCAACGCCCGCGTCAAACAGCGTCTCGACAATTCGACCGCCGAATCGCGAGCACGGCGGCTGGAGTACCGCCGGCTGATCGAGCAGCGGCGTATCCAACTCGGCCTCGCGAGCGGCCGCTGACGCCCGCCGGCCGGCGTTGAGGCACGGGATCTCGCGGCCGCGGGGGGCGGTCCCCAACGACGGTCCCGTCCCCCTCATTCCCCTCATCACCATCGTCGACGAGGTCGCCTGGCACGAGCACGTCGCCGGCCGCCGCAAAAAATCTGGAAGACCTATCGTGATAGGTCGATATATTCGTTTGGATGGTGGCCGACCGTCCGGCGTGTCCGCAGGGAGAGGTCCATGGGCACGACTTCGCCGGGATCCCGGACCACGTCGCGGGTCGCCCGCGATCCGCGGTTGATCGATCTGCAGTCACTCGGCCAGGCGGCGGAGTGTCTGCGGACCCTCGCCCATCCCCATCGGTTGCGGATCGTCGAGATGCTCCTCGGCGGCCGTTACACCGTCGGCGAACTGGCGACCGCCTGCGGCATTCCCAGCCACATGGCATCCGAACACCTCCGCCTGATGCAGCGCTCTGGCTTCCTCGACTCCTGCCGCGAGGGTCGCACCGTCTACTACACCGTCTGCGAGCCTCATCTCGCCGACATCATGACCTGTATCGCCGACCGCTTCGGCGACCGCCGCCGTCGCTGACCCGCCCCTCCCCGCCTCCCCAGGAGACCCCACTCATGGTCGCCACCTGCAGCCCCCAGGACCTGCTCGCCCTCCACCGCCGCGGCGAGACGATCCGCCTCGTCGACGTCCGCACGCCGGCCGAGTTTGGCGAGGTTCACGTCGACTGCGCCACCAACGTGCCGCTCGACCGTCTCGATCCAAGGCAGATCGCCGCCGACCACGCGGGGCATGCGGGACCGATCTATTTCATTTGTCGCTCCGGCGGCCGCAGCAGGACCGCCTGCGAGAAGATGCACGCCGCCGGCTACCCCAACGTCGTCAGCGTCGAGGGAGGCACGGCCGCCTGCGATGCGGTGGGCCTGCCCGTAGTGAGGGGTCGCAGGGCGATGTCGCTGGAACGCCAGGTGCGGATCGCGGCCGGCGGGCTGGTGGCGATGGGTGCTGCCCTGGCCGCGTTCGCCCCCGACACGCTCTGGAAAAGCGTGGGGGCCGGCCTGGCCGGCTTCGTCGGCTGCGGTCTGGTGTTCGCCGGCGTCACCGACACGTGCGGCATGGCGATGCTGCTGGCCAGGATGCCCTGGAACCAGCGGTCGACGTCGTGCGGCCTGCGGGTCGTGCTGACCCTGGTCGCGGCCGCCTCCGGTGTCGTCGCCGGCGCGGCCGGCCACACGCAGGATTCGCTGCCTGTGGTCCGCGAGGCCGTCGCGTCGGGCAAGGCCGTGCTCGTCGATGTCCGCGAGCCCGACGAATGGGCCGAGGGGCACGTCGCCGGCGCCCGGCTCGTGCCGCTGAGCACGCTGGAGGGGGGTATCGCACCGGGCCGGCTCGCGACGCTTCTCCCCAAGGACAAGATCGTCTACTGCCATTGCCTGGCGGGGGGCCGCTGCCTGGAGGCGGCCGCGATCCTGGCCCCACTCGGCTACGACGTGCGGCCGCTCAAGCCGGGCTACCCCGAACTGATCCAGGCAGGCTTTCCCTCCACCACGGGCAGATAGCCCCGGCCCGACGGGCCTGCTACGTCGACGGTGGGGCCCGTCAGCCGCGCTGGAGCACGAAGCCCTCGATGGCCTCGTACTCGGGTAGACCGAGCGCGTCGTAGAGCTTGGCCGTGCCGCGGTTGCGTTCCTCGGCCCGCTGCCAGAACTCCCGCGGGTCGCCCGGGCCGGGAAACACGGCCCGGTCCTTCTGGCTCTCGTGCTTGAAGATCGCCAGTCGCTTCCGCTGCACCTCGTCGGGCGAGAGCGGCACCGCCATGTCGATCTCGTGCGGCGCCCATTCCTGCCAGGCACCACGGTACAGCCAGAACTCGCAGTCCCGCGCCCAGTCGCGTCCGGCCAACTGCCGCATCGCCTCGCAGACCGCCGCCAGACAGACCCGGTGGGTGCCATGCGGATCGGCAAGGTCGCCGGCGACATAGATCTGATGCGGCTTCACGTCGTCGAGCAGCCCCGCGATGATGCCCACGTCATCAGGGCCGATCGGCTTCTTGCCGACCCGGCCGGTCTCGTAGAAGGGCAGGTCGAGAAAGTGGATACGGCTCGGATGGACGCCGGAGTATCGGGCCGCCGCGCGGGCCTCGGTGCGCCGGATCAAGCCCTTCACCATCCGCACTTCAGGGCTGTCGACGGCGCCGGCCGACTTGTCCCGCAGGAAGGTCCTGATGGCCTCCGCGATCTCGCCGGCGGCCCGCTCGCCCGGGGACACGTTCGTACCCACGTCGAAGGCCCGATAGAACTCCTCCACGAAGTCGACGTGCCGGTCAGCCGACTCGTCCCAGACCGCGATGTTGCCGCTGGTCTGATAGGCCACGTGCACCTCGTGCCCCTGCTCGCAGAGGCGGATGAAGGTGCCCCCCATGCTGATCACGTCGTCGTCGGGATGCGGGCTGAAGACCACGATCCGCTTGGGAAAATCTGCCGCCCGCGGCGACTCGCGGCCCCCGGCCACCCGCAGCCGGCGGGGCTTGCCTGGGCCGCCGGCCGGCCAGCCGGTGATCGTCTCCTGCATTGACCGGAAGACCTCGATGTTGAGGTCGTAGGCCCGTCCACGGGCCGAGAGCAGGTCCTGCAGGCCATGCTCGTTGTAGTCCTCGTCGATGAGCTTGAGGATCGGCTTGGCCACCGTGAAGGCCAGCCAGATGACGGCCTTGCGGACGGCGGCGTCGGTCCACTCGAGGCCCAGGGCCTCCAGCGGCGCGACGAGCCAGGGCGACTCGAAGCGGGTCAGCCGTGAGGCGGCGGCCCCGTCGAGCACGACCTTCGCGTCGGCATGCTGCTGCAGGCCGCTCGCCGGCACCTGCGTGCAGGCCGGCTCCTCGACCGCCTGGCGGACGATCGCGGCCTTGTGCTCGCCGAACGCCAACAGGATCACGCGGCGGGCGTCCATGATCGTGCCCACGCCCATCGTGATGGCCTGCCGCGGCACGTGCCGTTCGCCGAAGAAGTCGCTGGCGGCGTCAGTCCGTGTGACCGCGTCGAGCGTGATCAGGCGGGTGCGGCTGTCGACGGGGCTGCCCGGCTCGTTGAAGCCGACGTGGCCCGTGCGACCGATGCCGAGAATCTGCAGGTCCATGCCCCCCGCCTCACGGATCGATTCCTCGTAGCGGCTGCAGGCGGCGAGGATCCCACCGCGGGCGAGGGTGCCTTCGGGGATGTGGATCGCAGTCCGCGGGATGTCGACGTGGTCGAAGAGATGCTCCCGCATGAAGCGGTGGTAGCTCTGCAGCGCGTCGGGAGCGATCGGCCAGTACTCGTCGAGATTGAAGGTCACGACCGACTCGAACGACACGCTCTCCTCGCGATGGAGCCGGATCAGCTCCTGGTAGACACCCACGGGCGTGCTGCCGGTCGCCAGGCCGAGCACGGTCCGCTGGCCCGCCGCCGCACGGGCGAGGACCAGATCGGCGATCTCCCGCGCCACGGCCCGACTGGCATCACCGGGCTGGTCGTAAACCGTCACCGGCACCCGCTCGACGGTCGTCACGTGCGGCAACGGCCCGCAGTAGATCGGCGACGAGGGCTGGACGGTGCGCGAGGTCGACACGGGGCCGGCTCCGAAGGGGTGGCGACGGCGTTGCCGCGGCCCGGACCTATCCTCATATATACCCCACAACTCCACCCCACGGTCCGGACGGCAGCGGCACGACCGGCCGATCCTCAGCCGAGCAGGGCCTTCTTCATCTGGTCGAGCACGTCCTTCAGCCTGGCCACGTCGCCGCCCCCCACCTCGGCCGACACCCAGCCCGTGAAGCCGATGTCGGCAAGCGCCCGCCGCACCGCCGGCCAGTCGATGTCGCCGGCGGTGATGTCGACGAATCCCTTCCACTTTCCCTCGGCGTCGGCCCGGGCGTTGGAGTAGCCCTTGATGTCGAGTTTCACGATGCGGGGGCCAAGGTCGCGGATCCAGCTGGCCACGTCGCCGTAGCAGGCGTGGTTGCCGAGGTCGAAGAAGGCACCCACCCAGGGGCTGCCGAAGCTGTCGATGTAGTCGGCCCACGGTGTGACGCCCTGATCCCGCGGCCCGTCGTCCTGGTAGTACATGCCGTTCCACACGTTCTCGAACAGGATCCGCTGCCCGAGCGCCGCCGCCAGCGGGATGGCCTTCTGGATTTCCGCGCGGGCGCGGTCGCCTCCCTCGGCCCCGTCAGCCGCCTTGCCGACCACCAGGAGCACGCCGCTGCCGCCCGCCGCATGCGAGACCCGGATGCAGTGCTCGAGATTCGCCAAGCCCTCGGCCCGCACCACTGGATCGGCACTGGTCAGCGTCTTGGACCAGTGTGCATGGTTGATCGTGCCGTGGATGAAGACCCCTGTGGCGACCGCCGCCTGCCGCAACCTCGCGGGCGTCACCGAGGCCGCCTCGTCGAAGTCGACGCCATCCATGCCCGCCGCGAGAGCCGCAGCGAGTCGCTCCTCGAGCGAGCCCCCCTTGGTCATCGAATACTTGCAGGAGAAAAGCAGGCCCTGCGCGGGATCGCGAGGCAGCGGCGTTGGGGGTGCCGCCACCGGCTCGGCAAGGGCGGCTGGCGCTGCGGCGAGCGGCAGGGCGAGCAGCGAACGACGCGTGAGCGGCATGACGGCGTGGTCCCCCTCGGATGCGACGCCAGTGGAGCGACGGCCGGCATG
>VGYP01000137.1 GCA_016872955.1 Planctomycetota bacterium | reverse complement strand
GATCTCGCGGGACAGCGGCTGGCTGGCTGCCTGGAAGGCCCAAAGGTTTGGCCCGGCGGGGTCCGCCGTATGAAAGCCATCCGCGTCGATCACGACCTGTTCTCGAGTGAAGCCGCACACGCCGAGCCCTCCCCCCTCCTGAGGGTCGAGGTAGGGAGGTAGCTTCCAGATCTGGGTGTAGGCCCGCGACACCGGTGCCCGCGACTGCATCGAGTCCACCACGACCCAGCACCCGAGGCCGCGGAGGTGCACGACCTGCCGGTGGTGCGCCACGTCCTTAATGTGCTCGAGCGGCTTGGCCCGAACCCCGTAGCCGAGATCGTAACGCCCCTCGACGAAGTCGAACGCGGCCGAGGCGTGCCAGCGGGCTGGAATCGGCCCGTCGTGCGGCGCGGTTGCCGCGGGCCCATCGCGAACTTGCGACCGACCATCGACCAATATCGTGTTTACCTTATACGACGACCACTCGCCAAAATACCTCTCGATCGCTTCGGCGTCGACACGGCGGGCCTCGGGCAGGAATTGCAGCGCATAATGGGGCGGCCCACCGCGCACGAGCAGCGGCCGGCCCAGGGCATGCAGTTCGATGGCGAGATTGTCCATCGTGCAGTGGCCCGCAGCCGGCCGCGCGTTCATGAAGAACAGATAACCGCTCGTCCAGTCCCACGAACAGCGCTGGACGTAGTATCCACTGTACGGAAAGGCGATCGACGTGAAACCGAGCCGCGAGATGTCTGGCCGGGGCCCCGCCCGGACCAGCTCTTCGAACCACTGGTCGCGGACTTCGCTGCTATGCCAGATGGCCGGCGGATTCGACGTGTTGTTGCCGATCACCGGCAACTCGCCGGCCGGCGTCCGAAGCGATGCGATCATCCGGTCGTAGCGTGCCAGCCGCGTCGCAAGATCCGCCAACCAGGCCGGGCGATCATCCCCACGGAGCATGCGGCCAACCTGGCGAAGCTTGTCGGCATCTCCCAGATTGTAGTTGAGTGACTGCTCGAGCATGCCGCCATCCTGATGGAAGCTTTTGAGGACGTGCTCGTGCATGGCGGCTCCGGCCCGCTCACCGAGGTCTGCCATACCTGCCACTTCGGGGAATTGGCTGGCGATCATCAGCAGGGCCGTCAAGCCTAGGCACCGCTGGTTCGGCGGCGCATGCGTCGCTTCGTAGAGATCGAGGAGAAGCGGCGGGTCGTCAGCCGTCAAGGAGAGGACGATCGCGGCCAGTTGATCGGGGTCGAGCAGGGCGACAGCGGACTCGAGGGGTGGTGCCATCACGGGAGCGAGTGCCCTGCTCCACTCACGGTGGCCCGGCTCGTCATCGGACGGCAGGCCCTTTGCCACAACCGCCAGAGAGCGAATGAGCGTGAGCACTTTCTGTGACTGGAGAATGCAGGTGTCGCCACCGACGATCCAGGGAGAGTTTCCCCGGGGCCTGCTCGCCTCTGGAAGCTGCTCCATGGCAGCGCGCTGCTCGATGGCGAAGGCCGAGGCGATCGACATCCACTTCCACAGATAGACGGGATCTCGCGTCTTCCAATACTGGGCCGCCAGCGGGATCGCGAAGCCGAAGGTGCCATAGGCTGACGCAGCGGCGGCGACCGGCTCGTCCGCTACCGCAAGCCAGTCGATCCGGGCCGGGCGTTCAGGTGAACCACGGAAGCCATACAGATCACGGAACGGACTGGATCCGGCGGTTGCCAGATACTCGCGCTCACCGATCGCCCCGACGAGCATGTCGGCGAGGGGCTTGCCATCCCGAAGATGCATCACGTGATAGTCGAACTCACCCAGTTCGACCCGCCGTAAGCGACTGACGACGACGGCCCGCCAGGCCCTGATCGCGGCCGCAGCGCCTCCAGCCTCGTTTGCGACTCGCACCGGGGCCATCTCGGGCCGCTCCAGGTCGAGCTGCTGCAGAAGGCGGGTCGCGGCGGACTGTTCTGCTGACTCCGCACGAATCTGGAGCTTGTCGGCCAGCGCTGGACCGACGAACAGCGTCATGGCCAGGGTAATGGCACCGCAAGCAAGCGAGATCCCGAAATGTCGCCCCGCCTGCGATGCCGTCATTGGCATCCTACTTCCCTGATCACGGGCTCCAGGGCGACTACGAGGGCGGCCGGGTCATTAGCGCTGAGATATTCACGGCAGCCCGACTTGAAGGCAGGGCTGGCCGCCAGCGACGCCACGGCCTCCGCGAAACCATCAGTAAATCGTCGGGCAATCCGCTCCCTGGGAGATATCAGCACTCCAAGTCCGAAACGTCGTACGTTTCGGCCGATGTAGCCCTCGTCACGCGCGAGCACGGGCGTGCCCAGTCCAGCCGCCTTGCAAAGCATGTTGCTGCTGTAAGGCCAGTCCTCGTAACAGGCATAGAGGAGATCACTTGCGGCGATGATTGCGTTGAGTGTTTCGGCCTGCAACCATTCGTCCACGAGCATCAGGTTAGGGCGGCTTCCAACGACGTCACCGCGGAGCGCTCCCACCACCTCGGCATCCAACGCATCCCATACGACGCTTCCCGCAATCATGAAAAACCACTCCTCGGCCGGAGCGGCGGTGGCGGCTTCCAGGAAGCCACGTATGCCTTTTCTCTGGTCGATCGAGCCGACCAGGCAGCAAATACGGCGCCCGGCGGCACGTTCCAGAATCATGTCTACCACCGGAGGGCGCGTGGCCGGAAGGGTGACGTCGGTGAACTCCGGCACCGTGATGATCCGAGGCGGTTGCACAGGGATGGAGCGAGCGGCCGTCGCATCGAGCAGCAGTAACGCTGCAAATCGCGGCGACCGAAACAGTCGATAGCGTCGACCAAGCCTCACGAACCGGCGAATCTGCTCCCGCCACCGAACGCTCAGCGTCTGCGGGGGCTTAAACCAGAGGCCCATCACGGGGCACGATACCGCACATGCTGCGACATCTGGCCGCAGCAGTTCGCTGACGAACGCGTCCAGATAGAGCAGCAGAACAACGCTTGGATATCGGCCACTCGCCGTCGCTTCCACTGTGAGCGTCTGCCCGAGGGCCTGCCACAGCATCTCGGCACACTCTTCGGGCCCCGCCTGCGGCGGGAGTCGCCCGGCGACGTCCAAGGACACCCGCCGAACTGAGGCACCGTCGTTCGAATCTGCTGGCAGCGCGTCGAGCAGCGTTTGGGGCGCGATCACCATGACGTCGCACCCGATCTGAAGCAACGCCCACAGATACCCTGCCGCATACATCGCATGATGCCCACCGCTATGAGCATCCACGATCGCCACGAGTGGTCGACGCGACAAGCCTTGGGAAGCAGGGTGTATGGTGACGGGCTTCTGCATGTCAGTCATGGTCGGAGGCCCGGGTGCGAGTCGGGCGGGCCGCATAGGAGCAGGGCCAGAACCGCTCGGCGGCAACCCGCGCGAGAAACAGCGGGCTGTCGAGATTTCTTCGCCACATACGGCGCGGCTCCCGCGCCAGGCGGTAGGCCCAGTGGAGCCCTGCCTGCTCGATCCACCGCGGTGGCCGCGGAACGGTGCCGGCGAAGTAATCGAACATTGCCCCGATCGGCCCACACAGCGGCACCTGCAGCCGTGCGGCATGGGTATGGATCCACTTCTCCTGCTTCGGCGCCCCCAGCCCCACCCAGAGCACGTTGGGCGCCGCCGCCGTGACGGCGTCGAGCATGGTGTGCAGTTCCGGTCCCGAGAACGAGTCCCGAAAGGGCGGCGCAAGGCTGCCGGCCACCCGCAGGTGAGGAAAAGTCTCCCGGTGGCGGGCCAGGATTCGCTCGAGCGACGCGGGGGTTCCTCCCAGATAGAACACCGATCGCCCGCCGATTGCGTCGAGGCGGCGAGACAGGGCCATGAACAGGTCGGGGCCAGTGGACCGTTCGGGGATCGGTTCGCGCAGGAGGCGAGAGGCCAGAATCACGGCAAATCCGTCGGCCACGAGCAGATCCGCGGCCTGCAGCGCCGCCATGAAGGCGGCGTCGCGATGCGCGGTTTCTGCGGAATGCGCATTGACGCAGGCGAAGAAGCGAGGTGGGCCACGCCGCATCGCCCACGAAGCGAGCAGGTCCACCGTATCCGCGAACGACCGGGCCGACACCGGCAATCCGCGGATCACCGACTCGGGGCCGCGAAGTGCGGAGGCTGGGGGCGTGCTTTCCATGACGCGCGGAATCAAGCAGTTGGCGGCTGGCGAACGATGATCATGTCGTTCTCGACGGAGACGTGGTCGTGGCCGCCGGACAGGGCCGCGACCTGGTCGTGAACTTCGGCAATCGATGGCTAGCCGGGGTCGTGCCCGAAGCAGCGGGCATCGTCGATGGCGACGACGAATGACTCCGTGGAAAACCGTTACATCGCGTTCATTTCGGCCGTGACTGGGCACTCAGTCGCACCCGTGCCCGTAATGCGCGCCGCAGAGTGGCCGTCGAGCCAGTAGAGTGCCCGCCCATTCACGAGCGGGATGATTGCAGGCAGCAGCTGGCCGGAATCACCGAGGTGGACGGTCACGTGCGGGTGCCGGCGAAACCAGCGCACGGCTTGGGCGTAGAGAACAGGATCGACCTCAATCGTGTGAATCTGGGGAAACTCCCGTTTCAACCACCAGGTCGTGTCGCCGAGGTACCTGCCGGACTCCACCAGCACTCTGGCGTGCTCTGCTCGCGCCAGGCCGTGCAGAAACGAACGCTTGAGCAGCAGCGGCAGCGGTGCCGGCCATCCTTCCCGGACCATCCACGGCAGATGCCGGATTGAAAACACGGCACGCGCAAGGGCTCGGTCCATCGGTCCCAGGGCTGCCACCGCCACGTTTCGATAGGGCAGACTTCGACGAAAGGCTAATCCGGCCATGGCGGAGGAGTCGCTGCCGGCCCCGGTCACAGTCCCAGCAACGCCGCCAGCGGCCGATGCGGCCTGGCAAGCAGGCCCATCAGGATCCGGGACCGAGTTTGCCAACGCGAGGGGAACGAATGGAAACCGCGGCGATCGAAGTCGATTTCGAGGCCGTGCTGAGCGAACAGCGACACCATCGCGGGATGCCACTTGCCGCGGATGATCCCGGTGCCCGTGTACGAGATGACTGGTCCTCCTGGGAGGCGTGTGGGGTCGATGGTGCGAATGCTGGCCGGCCGGCTCCAGGCCCGCACCGTTCCGAGGATCTCCGTCTCCCAGACGGTCTCGCCCGGGTGGAGATACCATCTCAAAACCCGCTTGTCCCAAATGGCGGCTTGGGTGGAAACACGGTAGTGGGACACTCTCGGCACATCGACGAGGTAGGGCCGCTCCGCGACGGTTCGGCCACGCCTCGCTCCGAACGGCGTGAGATGGACACATCCCAGGCCCAGATCGAGGACTGCTCGCAGGCACTCGTTCACGATCTCCGTGCGGACCGGGGCATCGAGAAAATAGTCCTCCTGCATGTAGAGCACGTGCCGCTGGGGAATCGCTTCCAGAGCGCAGAGCAATCGGTTGCTCCAGGGCAGCCGACGCCCACCGGGCTGCGATGGATGCGTGAGACAGGTCACCTCGAGGCGGGGATGCGAGTACGTGGCTGACTCCGTGTTCAGATATACCGGGAAGATGCAATCGGGCCAGAAGGTCTCCAGCAGGGTGAAGAATGGAAGCCAGCAGTCACTGAAGCCGTCGGAGCTGTTAACGAGAATCGCCAAATCTGCCGGCTCGACCGGGGGTGCCTGCCGGGTCATGCAACCATCTCGCCGTCGTTCTTTCGCAGTGCCCCGACGAACGACTCGTACCACTCGATTTCACCGGCGACGAACAGCCCACGGTCGAACCGGTCTCGTCCCATCACCGCAGCGGCGGCGAGGGCCGCCAGGCGGTGGCGGTCGGCGGCCAGTTCGATCAGGCAACCGCTCACAAGCCTCTCGGACGCCAGAGGGAGCACGATTCCATCCACACCGTGTCGCACCACGTCTCGACAGCCCCGGGAATCGACAGTGATGACGGGCGTGCCGACGGCCAGCGACTCCATCGCCGATACGGGCACACCCTCGCGGGTGCTGGGCAGGAGGCAGACATCGGCCGCCACCAGCAGCGCGGGAACATCCCGCTGCCAACCCAGATCCACGATTCGCGGATCGGCCTCGAGCCGGGCCCGCTCCGCCAGCGTCAGCCCCGAGCGATGGGCGGCATCGGGCGAGCCCACGAGCATCAGCCTGGCATCCGGCAACGCGGCCCCAAGAAATCCACGGGTCGCGACGGCGAAGCCCTTGAAGGCCGTGCGCCGGCCAACGTAGGCCACAACGAACGCCGGGTCGGGGATGCCCAGCCGGCGCCGGGTGTCGGCCCGGTATGCAGCGGGAAACCGGCTCGGCGAACAGACCGACAGATCGCAGCCCACGCCGAAGCCTGGCACGGTGCGGATCCGGGCACCCGGCAGGTGCCTGCCGAGCGCCAGGGCGTCTTCGGGGTTGAGCACGCACGCCGCCGTCATTCTCCGCGCCGCCCACACCTCGGCCGCTCCCAACCAGCGCGAGCCCCCGCTCGCTGCCTGGCCGAGGTGCATGCCGTGGAACGTGCCCAGCCAGGCCCGCTGCCCCCGCTCGACGACGCCCCGAACGGCGGCGGCCAAGACCACCGCCAACGAAAAATGGGCATGCACGATGGCCGGGTTGCGAGCCGCCACGGCGCGGCGAAGCGCCGCCGCCGTTCGCACCAGGCCGGTCGGTGAACCACCCCGAAACGCCGGCAAGACCACGCGGTCCACACCGGCGGGCCAGTCCGCGGTCGTGCCCGGCAAATCGGGTCCGGCGGCTACGGTCACCTCACCCCCGGTGGCGATCCATGCCTCTGCCAACTCGCGGAAAAAAGCCAGGAAACTGGTGCTGCTCGGCACCACGAGCATCAGGCAGCGATTGCCGCTCATCAACAGAGGCTCCGTCGCAGTTGCCTGAGCCGGAAGTAGGCTCGCCAGATCAGCCTCTCCAGCGGCAGCAGTCGCCCGGCCCGCCCGAGTTCGTCCAGCACCCGCAGCTCGCCCGCGGCCATGGCGGGGCGGTCGCCGCACAGGCCTCCCGGCGTTGCCGGCGGCCGGTCGAGGCAGGCCAGCGGCTCCTCGAGCATGACCCCTTCTCGACCAGCCGTGATCCAGTCGATCCAGGCCATCAGGTCTTCGCAATGCCGCCAGCCCGTGCGAAACGGGGCGGCGATCGGCCGCCGCACTGCCACTGCAGCAGTGGCGATCGGGTTGCGGATGAGCAGGCGGCGGAGGCTGATCGGGGAAGTGACCGGAGCGGCGACGGTGGCGAGTCGCGCGGCGGCCGGTTCGCCCACCGTGCAGCGATGCGCCGTCCAGGGGACTTCAGGGTGGTCTTGCATCCAACCGATCTGCCGTTCCAGTTTTCGCGGCAGCCACCAATCGTCGGCG
>VGYP01000136.1 GCA_016872955.1 Planctomycetota bacterium | reverse complement strand
GACCTCGCGGCCCGCCAGACCGTCGAGCCGCAGGCCGGCCGTAACCTGCAGCCGGTCCCCCTGCTGGAGCCGCTCGGGCGCCGCCAGCGAGGCCACGGCGGCGTCGAGTGCGGGCGTGCGCGTGCCGAGGACGATGCTGCTGGCGGGCACCTGTCGGGCCGCCAGCCACTGGCCCAGCGGCGCGACGGCGTCGGGCGTGTTGTGGCCGCCGTCGCTGACGACGATCACGCCGGCGAGCCGGTCGACGGGCACGTCAGCTCGCAGCTGCGCCAGCGCGGCGGCCAGGTCGGTGCGATCGCGGTCGGCGGGCGGCGGCCCCCCCGCGGGGGTCGCCCCGTCGCGCCACTCCTCGAGCGACGCCTCGCGGCTGCCGGCGGCGAAGGCGTAGGTCCGCAGGACGTTCCGCTCCCGCAGGGCCGCGGCGAGCGCGGGCCCGCCGGCCTCGGTCGCGGCGAGGGCCGCCGCGGCGAGGCCGCGGCGCGAGGTGGCCGCCACGCGCTCGACCGCCGCGCGTTCCTCCGGCGGCAGCGTCGCGACGAGCGCCGCGTCGATCGCCGGCTGCAGCGGCTCGAGCGCGGCCGCCGCCTCGGCCAATGCCTCTCCGGCCGCACCCAGGCTACCGACCATGCCCACGAGGTCGTCGGAGCCGCCAGCCGCCAGGCCGCGGGCGTCGGCGACGGCCACCCGGGAGCGGTCGCAGGCTGCCGTCGCCGTGCGGGTGGTCGCGGCCGCCTCGGGCGGCAGCCCCTTCGTGTCGGCCGCGGCGGTCAGCGACCGCGTCAGGTCGGCGAGCGTCTGCTCGGCGGCGCCGAGCGTCGCGGCGGCGGCCGTGCGCCGTTCCGCCAGCCAGGCCGGCCGGTCGGCGGCCGGCCGCTCGGCCATCTTCGCCACCCAGGTGAACTCGTCCCGCAGCCGCCGCTCCACGCCCCGCGCCTCCGCGGCCGCCTGGTCGGCCCGCCAGCGGCCGGCGAGCGGCGCGCCACGCAGCGTCTGCGCGGCGTCGAGCTGCTCGGAGAGCGGTGCCTGCGGGTCGGCCAGGTCCATCGATGCCGAGTCGTCGAGCAGCAGGGCGACGACCCGGTCGTCCGGCTGCCGCGTGGCCCAGGAGAGCGTCGGTTCGAGGAGCACGAGCGAGAGCAGGAGCAGGGCCAGGCCACGGAGCGCCACGAGCAGATGCCCGACGCCGCGCGGCAGGCTCGCCCGCTCGAGGCCGTAGAGCGCCGCGGCCGCCTCGACGGCGGCCGCCGCCGCCGCGGCGCACCAGCCGAGGTTCCAGCCGGTCTGGAACACGACGAACCGGCCCGCCGCCGCGAGCACCACCGCCAGCGCGCTGATTCCCACCGCCAGCCGCAGCACCGCCAGCGGCAGCCGGGCTGCGAGCGTCGCCGGTCGCGGCAGGAGGTGCAGCGCGACCCAGGCGGCGACGGCGGCCACGGCCGCGGCGATGACCAGCGGCGTGGGGAACGCCGCCAGGGCGGCGGCGAGGCCGGTGGCTGGATCGGGGGCGGGCGTCATCGCAGCGTCTCCTCGCGTCGCGATCCGGCACGGATCGCCTCCCAGGCCGCCGACCGCGGGGCCGCCATGCCGGAGGTGTGCGACGTGTAATCGGCGGCCACCTCGGCCCCCAGCCGCCGCTGCGCCGCGATCCAGCGGGCCAGCGCGATCTCGGCCACGCCCAACAGCAGCGCGGCCAGCGCCAGCGGCCTCCAGAGCGGCTCGCCCCCGGGGCCCTGCCGGCCCCAGACGGCCAGCCGTGTCTCCTCGAGCGTGTCGCTCGCGCGGACGGGCACGAGTTCACCGGCGGCGGTGAAGTCGGCGGCCGTGAGCTGGGCGAAGCGGCTCTCGTCGGCGGCGGCCGTGACGGCCACCGGGATTTCCGTGCTCGAAACCGCGCCGCGGAAGTCGTCCTCCAGGGCCGGCGGCAGTTCGAGGCGGAACAGTCCCGGCTCACCGGACGCGGGCAGCTCCGCCACGAGCGCGTCCCCCGCGAGCACGAGCGGCACCGGCAGCGGCACCGGCCCGCCGAGCAGCGTGCCCTGCACCGGCCCGGAATCGCCCGCGAGCCTGCCCGTGGCGTCGAGCCAGGCCGGCTGCGGCGCGAGCAGGTCGACCGGCACGGCGGCCATCTCGCCGCCACCCGGCGCCCAGAACAGCCGGCAGCCCGGCGCGGGGCTGCGGTCGACGAATTCGACCCGCAGCGCGTGCCGCCGGCCGGCCACCAGTTCGACGCTCCCCTGGGCGAGGCCGTCAGCGCCGGTCGCCGCCACCTGCCGGCCGTCGATCCAGAGCCGCGTCGCGTCCCCCTGGAGGAAGAACGTGCAGGGGCCGCCGGCCGCAGGCAGGAGCGTGCCGGTCCAGCGGACGGCGAACCCGTCGGCGGGCACCTCGGGAGCGGGAGGCGAGCCGCCCCAGGCGAAGTCGATGCCGGGATCGAGCCGCACCAGCAGCGGCCGCGTCATCGCGGCGGAGGCGAAGTACTCGCCGCGCAGGCCCGCCCCCTCGAGCACGACCCCCGACCGCCGGCCGCGGGCGGCCTCGTCCATGCCGAGCGTGAGCGGGCCGCCCGAGGTGCCCACGGCGAGCGCCGCGGGTGGCAGCCGCACGAGGTGCTGCATGAGCTCCTGCACGAGCGGCACGAACGCCTGCAGCGCGGGGATGTTGCCGCCGCCGCGGTCGAGGGCCACGCTCGTCATCACCACGCGCCCCTTGCCGAGCTGCCGCTCGACCACGAACGGGTCGCCGCCGTGGAGCGCGCCGCCGAGCGTCACCGTCGGATCGGCGGGGTCGAGCGCGAGCTTCCAGTGGGCGGCGATCACGGCGGCGTCGAGATCGGCCACGGCCCCGTCCGCCAGCCCGCGGAGCGCCGGATGCTCCAGGGTCTCGAGCGCGATTCCCCGCGCCGGCTCGTCGCCGCGGCGCAGGAGCCGCTCGGCGAGCCGGGCCGGGGTCACAGCCGTGCCCGCCTCGGTCTTCCAGTCGGCGTGGAACGCGGGCTCACTGCGGCCGCCCGGCACGATCAACAGGCCGCCCCCCTCCTCCACGAACCGGGCCAGGGCCGCGGCGGCCCGCGGCGGCAACCGGGGCACGTCGCAGAGGATCACGGCCCGCCAGCCGGAGAAGTCGTGCACGTCGACGAGCGCGGACAGGTCGAGCGTGGAGACGTCGAACATCCCGGCGGCCGCGCCCGCGTCGGCGCCGGCACCACCCGGGGACAGAGCGACGTCGATGAACGCGCCGGCCCGGTCGAGGAACCGCGGCGCGGGGTTGCCCTCGACGAGCAGCACGGGGAGCCGCTCGAACACCCGCACGACCTCGGCCGCCCGGTCGTCCCAGGCGAAGTCGTCGCCCGCGGCCAACCGGGCCTCGATGCCGTGCAGGCCGCCCCCCACGAAGGCATGCGTGAACTCGACGGTCGTGTCGGTGCCGGCGGCGAGCGCCGGCAGCCGCTGCCGGGCCACCACGAGGCCGTCGACGGCGAGAGCCAGTTCGCGGTCCGCCCCGGCGTCGGCCGTGCCGGTGTTGGCGATCCGCACGGCCACCGTCACGCCGCGCTGCGGCGCGATCACGTCGGCCGGCACCCGCACGCTCACCAGCGCGAGGTTGCCGAGCGGCTCGGGCACGCCGACGCGGTGCACGACCAGGGGCGTGTCGGGGCCGGCGCCCTCCAGGGCCGCGGCCAGCGCCCCCCAGTCGACCCCCTCGCGCTCCCCCCAGCCCGCCCGCTGGGCGTCTCCGACGAGCACCACCACGCGGTCGCCGGTGGCGTCCTCGGGAAACGACGCGGCCGCGGCGGCGAGCGCCTCGGCCGCCGTCAGCCGGTCGCTGCCCGGCTCGGCACCCGCCAGGGCGGCGTCGATCTCGTCGGCCCGCGGCGACGGCCGGCGCACGAGGCCGCGGGTCGGGCCGCCCGCCACGAACACGCTCGCCCGGCCCCCCGCCGGCATCCCGGCGACGAGCCCGCGGGCCGCCGCCCGGGCACGGTCGAAGTTCGTCGTGCCATCTCGCACCAGCTGCATCGACGGCGAGCCGTCGAGCACGATCGCCACCTCACGGCCGGCGGTCGGCGTCGACGGACCGCCGTGCCAGAGCCGCCAGGCCGTGCCCCCTAGGCTCGCCGCCAGGATCGCCGCCCCCAGGGCGAACAGTCCCCAGCGCCAGCGCGGCAGCGACGCCAGCGCCGTCCCGGCCCCGAAGGCGGCGGCCGCCGCGAGCACGCCCGGCACGAGCAGCCGCGCCGCCACCCCGCCCCCCGCCCGCACCAGCGGCAGCGCCAGGGCCAGGGCGAGCAGGGCCACGAGCAGGCAGCGGGTCACGAGCAGCAGCGCCTCCTCGAGCAGCATCCGCCGGTTGCGGCCGCCGAACGAGCCGACGAGGAACTGCATCGCACCCCAGGGAATCCGCTCCGCCCGGTGCCTGGTCATCAGGTGGATGACGACCGGGATCGCGACGGCCGCCAAGCCGAACAGGAGCAGTGGATTGGAGAACGTCATCGGCGCAACCGTCCGTCAGCCGCGGGCCATGCGGGCCGCGAGGTAGTTCGCCAGGGCCACGGCCGTGGGCACGCTCGTGTTCATCGGCACGTAGTCGATCTGCAGCCGGCCGCAGGCGGAGTCGATCGCGCGGATGAACCGCTCCAGCCCTGCCAGGTACTCCGCCCGCAGCGCCCGCGGGTCGACGAGCAGCTCGCGCCGGCCCTCCAGCGACTCGAACCGGGCCCACTGGGCGAACGGGAAGGAGAGCTCCTCCTCCGCCATCACCTGCATCACGATCACCTCGTGCTTGCGGTAGCGGAGGTGGTGGAGGGCCGAGATCACGGCGTCGGCGTCGTCGAACAGGTCGCTGACGAGGACCACCAGGCCGCGGCGCGGAATCCGTTCGGCCACCTCGTGGAGCACGGCGGCCAGGCCGGTCTCCACGCCCGGCGCCGCGGCGTGCAGGTCCTCCAGCAGCGTGGTCAGGTGCGCCGGCCGGCTCCGCGGCGGGATGTAGCGGGACAGGGCGGCGTCGAACCGCACCAGGCCGACGGCGTCCTGCTGGTGGATGAGCAGGTAGGCGAGCGCCGCGGCCAGCCGCCGGCCGTACTCAAACTTCGAGGCCGGCCGTCCCGCCACGGCCGCCGCCCGCGTGCCGGCGTAGGCCATCGAGCCGGAGCAGTCGAGCACGATCGTGGCCCGGAGGTTGGTCTCGTCGACGTACTGCTTGACGTAGTAGCGGTCGTTGCGGCCGAGCACCCGCCAGTCGAGCGCGCGGATGTCGTCGCCGGGGACGTACTGCCGGTGCTCGGCGAACTCGGCTGAGAAGCCCATGAAGGGGCTGCGGTGCCGGCCGGCGACGAAGCCCTCGACCAGCCCGCGGGCCACGAACTCCAGCCGGCCGAGGCGGGAGAGCGTCTCCACCGGCAACAGGTCGAGCGCGGCGCGGGTGGCCGGGGCTTTCATGGCGGTCGGGGACGCGCCCGGCGCGGGGCCGGCGGGCCGCGTCAGTCGCCGTCCTCCGTCGCCGGCTTCACCGTCTCGAGCAGGTGGCGGACGACGTCGTCGCTGCCGACGCCCGCAGCCTCGGCGTTGAAGGTGGTGATCACCCGGTGGCGGAGCACCGGCAGGGCCACGTGCCGCACGTCCGCGGTGGTGGCGTGGAAGCGGCCGTGGAGGATGGCCCGCGCCTTGGCGGCGAGCGTCAGGTAGATCCCGGCCCGCGGCCCCGCCCCCCAGGAGACCATCTCGCGCACCAACGCCGGCGCGTCGGGGTTCTTCGGCCGCGTCGCCCGGGCCAGGTCGGTGGCGAACTCGAACACGTGGTCGGCCACCGGCACGCGGCGCACGACCTGCTGCAGCTCGAGCAGCTGGGCCGCACTCGAGATCGGTGCCAGCTGCGGCCGGTGCGTGCCCGTCACCTGCTTGACGATCGCCAGCTCCTCCGCCCGGCTCGGGTAGTCGACCACGATGTTGAACATGAACCGGTCGAGCTGCGCCTCGGGGAGCGGGTAGGTCCCCTCCTGCTCGATCGGGTTCTGCGTGGCGAGCACGAAGAACGGCTCGGGGAGCGGGTAGGTCTGCTCGCCCACGGTGACGTGGTGCTCCTGCATCGCCTCGAGCATCGCCGCCTGGGTCTTGGGGGGCGTGCGGTTGAGCTCGTCGGCGAGCACCATGTTGGCGAAGAGCGGCCCGTGCACGAAGCGGAACACCCGCCTGCCGGTGGTGCGGTCCTCCTCCAGCACGTCGGTGCCGGTGATGTCGGAGGGCATCAGGTCGGGAGTGAACTGGATCCGCTTGAATGACAGGTCGAGGATCTTGCTGAGCGTGTTGACCAGCAGCGTCTTGGCGAGCCCGGGCACGCCGATGAGCATGGCGTGGCCGCGGCAGAAGATCGCCAGCAGCACCTGCTCAACCACGTGGTCCTGCCCCACCACGACCCGCGCCAATTCCTGCCGTATCCCGCCGTAGGCCGCATTGAGGTCGCGAACGAGGCGGACGTCGTGGTCGGAAGCAGCTGGAGGGGCGACGGGAGGCGACTGGGGCATTTACGGGCTCGCAGGGAAGCGGCGGGGGCTCGCGGGCCTACGCCGCCCCCGTCTCATGTGTATCGGAGACTACCATAACGAATCATAACGAATCCGCGGCGACCAACCTGCCTTCGCCGAGCGGCGCGGTACCGCCGCCGACTTCCTCGACAGGCACTCATGGCGTACGAAAGCGGCCCGCAGTCCGACTCGACCGCCTCGGCCTGGCGGATGTTTCCGGGGGGCTCCAACGGCGAGTTCGGCCTCCCCCCTCGGCTCACTCCAGTCATCCTCGACTGCAGCGGCTGCACCGTCTGCGACGGCGACGGCCGCGAGTATCTCGACCTCACCCTGGGCTGGGGCTCGATGCTCATAGGCCACGGCCACCCCGGCGTCACCGCCGCGGTCGTCCGGCCGCCTGCGACCGCTTCCGAGAGCTGTTGCGCGCGGCCCTGCCCGACGCCACGCCCACGGGAGCCGTCCGCGGCCCGGATCTGGCGATCACCCCGCGCTGAGCGGCGTCCGTCGCTGGGGCCGGCCACCCGCGGCGACCCGAGGATGGCCGCGGCCCCTCGTGGTATGATTCGCGGCGGCGTGGCCCGGGGCTGAGCGATGAGCGAATACGACGGTCTGTTGGCGCTCGAGCGGATGGAGCGGGCCGTGGAGAAGGTCCGGGACAGGCTGCTGCGGTCCACGGCGGCGCTCGAGGCCGCGGGGGTGCCCTACGCGGTGATCGGCGGCAACGCCGTGATGGCCTGGGTGGAGCAGGTCGACGAGTCGGCGGTGCGGTTCACGCAGGGCGTTGATCTCTTGCTCCGGCGCGAGGATCTGGACCGGGCCCGCGAGGCGCTGGGGAAGGCGGGATTCGTCCATCGGTGCTCCGCCGGAATCGAGATGTT
>VGYP01000135.1 GCA_016872955.1 Planctomycetota bacterium | reverse complement strand
GGGGGAGCCGCTCGCGGCCGAGGAAGAATGGACCGCCCTGAGTCACGAATAAACCCCGCTGGTTCTCGGCGATGCTCAGCTTCGACACGAATCTTGCGGTGCATGCAGCCAACCGCGACTCTGCGTCTCATGCCCTGTGCCGCGGCTTTATCGAATCGCTCGCGACCCGCCGTGACGTCGCCATCTGTGAGCTGATGCTCGTCGAGCTGTATTTGAAGCTGCGGAATGAACGTATTTTTGCCAAGCCGCTCACCGCAGCCCAAGCGGTGGCCGTATGCACGGCCTATCGCTCCAATCAGGCGTGGCGGTTGATCGACTCTGCTCCCGTGATGGACGAAGTCTGGGAGTTCGCGGCGAAGTCTGGATTCGCGTTTCGCAGGATCATCGACGTGCGGCTGGCACGAACGCTGCTTCATCACGGCGTGACGGAATTCGCGACAGCAAACGTCAAGGACTTTGCAAAAGTGGGATTCGAACGGGTCTGGAATCCTCTGGCGACATGACGCAGCCGGCGGCTCCAGCAGCGGGCTTTGGTGCGGCTGAAGCCGACGGACAGCCGGCCGAGTCGCCGCGCGGGCATCGCGAAATCCGCTCCCGTCGCGGATCGCCTCACGCCCGGCGGGCCCGCTCCCGTTCGATGCAGGCCGCGGGGGTGTTTCGCTTGACCGTGGCCTGGGCCTCGGCCCAGGCGATCGTCTCCTGGATGGCCCGCCAGCGGGCCGCCGGGGTCCAGGCCCGCTCCCTCTTTTCGTGTTCGTGGAGAACCGATTCGGCCGATGGAAACCGGGTTCTGTCGTCTGCGGGAGCGGTCATGAGGGTTGATCATCCGGACGGCTGCCGCGATCTCGTGCCCGCTCGAGGACAGCGATGCGGGAGAGGCGGCGGTGCTCCGGCGGAAGGGCCAGTTGGCAGGCGATCATATCCTCGTCGCACAGGCCGCGATACGGCACGCCTCCGGCGGTCAGCCCCGCACAGGCCCGGGCGTTGCATTCCTCCCACGAGGCAAGCCCCGTGACCGTGCGAAAAATGTCGATCGCCCCGCTGGGGCTCGTGAGGCAGAACACGTCCTGCCGCGAAAGCCACCCCGGCTGCACGGCGACCGGCCGCCACTCCTGTTCCGTGGCGCCCCATGCTGCGTCGAGTGTCCGCAGTGCCGCATCGCAGCGGCCGCGATTCTCGGCGGTGTCGTGAATCCAGAAGTCGATGTCGTAGGTGAGCACCGGCTCGTGGCGGAGCAGAAAGTTCATGCCGCCGATCAGCAGATAGGCCACCCCGCAGTCGCCAAAGGTGCGCAGGATCTTGTCGACATTCATCGCTACCGTGTCCCGGCCGTTCAGGGGCAGAACCACGCTGAGTCTCGTCGCTACGGTTCGGGCCGTCCACCGCCCAGCTTCCCGGAGGGCTCTCGCCGGTCCGGCTGCCACAGGCCGCGCCGCCCCTGCCGGTCAGGCCACGGTGTCGGCGAGGCGGCCTCGCGGGGCGGCGGCGGTGAGCCAATTGCCCTGATCGATCGCCACGCTGAACCGCCGGGTGGCGGCCCGCACCGGCGGCGAGCGGTGCAGCACCCGATCGGCATGGGTCGGATGCCGGTGCCCCTTGAGGAATACAAGGCTGCCCGGTGCGGCCCGGTTGACTGTCTCCTTCTTCTCCAGCTCCTTGAACTCCGTGCCCGGGCCGACGTAGGTCGTGACCAGCCGTGTGACCACGTTGTCGCAGTGAAACTTCGGGCAGGACTGCTCGTCGGTCAGTTCAAGCCGCACCTCCACCCGCGGCCATGAGAAGACGGCGAGCATCCCGCAGACGAGCGACAGGATGTCGTCGGCCAGCGCCGCCCGTTGCCGCTCCGGCTTGACCAGGTCGAGTCGGGCGAGCCCGCGGGCGATCTTGGCGGTGGCCCCGCGGACCGTGGTCGTGAACCGCACCTCGCCGAGCGTGCCGGCGGCGATCAGCCTGCCACACTCCACGGGCAAGGGCCGCCGAACGACGACGATATCCGTATTGGCCGCATCGATGGAGCGGACGGCGGCATCGGCCCAGCCGGCGGCCCGCCGGGAAAGAAGCGAAGCTGTCATGATGGCGACCTCGAGGGCGAAACAACCTGCGACCGGCCCCCGCGGCACACCGCGGATCGGCCAATCGGACAGACCCGAGAGCCTACCCGGCCGGCGTCCTTCTTGCAATCCAGTTGCATGAGCGATGCGACCTGCCGCGGCTGCCCGGTCACCAGCCGGGCGGCGCGGTAGAATCCGATGAACGTTTGATCCTCGGAACAACAAGTCGGACGCTCGACGGCCCCACCCATGCCTGCCACGGCCCAGGAGACCTTCGCGATGGTCGGTGGTGCAGCCCTCTGGGAGGCGGCGACGGCCTGCCACGAGGCCCTCGCGCGGGCCGGGCTGCCCCTTGCGGTGCTCGGAGGTGTGGCCGTCTGCCTGCATGGCTACCGACGCACCACCGTCGCTATCGACCTGCTCGTGCAGCCGGCCGACATGACCGCGATTCGAGCGGCGCTCGAGGCCGCCGGCTTCCGGTGGGACGACGAGGCCCGAGAGTTTCGCTCGTCCACGGGCGTTGCGGTGCAGCTGGTGGCCGCCGGCGCGAAGGCCGGCCGGGGGAGCGAGGTGCTGCTGCCGAGCCCGGCGGCCGAGCAAGTGACCGTGGTGATCGAGGGTCTGCCGGTGTTGTCGCTGGCCGCGCTCATCGAGGCCAAGATCGCCTGCGGCGAGGGGGATCCCCGCCGGACGCATCGCGACTTCGCCGACGTGGTGGAGTTGATCGCCATCCATGGCCTCGACGGCTCCTTCGCGAGGCACCTCCACCCGCGGGTGCGGCCGGCCTTTCGTCGGCTGGTGAAGCACGCGACCTGACCCAAGCCCGTGGCCGCCCAAAGCCCTCGGCCTTTACCGTGGCGGCAGGAGCGTGGCGGCGGCTGGCCAGCGGCTGCGGTCGGCGGCCCGGTCGTCGAGAAGCTCGGCCGGCAGCAGGCCGCGGAGCGCGGCAATCGCCCGGGCGGCCTCGTCGGGCGGGAGCCGCTCGCGAACCCCTTCCCAGATGGCGATCTCCTGGCCGAGCCGGGCGAGTCGGGCCTCGGTGGCGCTGCCCGCCAACCGCTGGTCTTCGCGCAGCCACCGGCCCGTGAGCTCGAGCCAGCGGTCGCCGAACAGGTAGTGGTCGACGCAGCCGCGGGTCACCCGCAGACTCGCCGCATCGATCTCGAGGGCCACGTCGTCGAGCGTTTGAGCTTCGCTTCAACGATCGCCTCCGGCAGCCGCCCGAGCCAGAGGAGTGCCACCCCTGCCGCGTGCCGCACTGCCGGGTCGAGGATCGCCCCTTCGGCCCGCACGCGGGCCGTGCGCGTCGCGACGGCATCCCAGTCGAGGCGGCCGTCCGTGAAGCCCACGAGCGCGAGCCCCGGCCGGGCTGGGTCGAGCGTTGAGCGAAAGCCGTGGACCTGGGGAAACACCTCCTGAAAGGTCACCACGATCTGGGCGAACTGCTCGAAGGAAAGCTGGTCCATCGGCAGCCACTGGCAGAACAGGCCGCCGGGGGCGAGCGCCCGCCGCACGCTGCGGAAATGCTCGACCGAGTAGAGCCGGCCCGCGCCCGAACCCCAGGGGAGAAAAAGATCGCCCACGATGACGTCGAACTCACCACGCGAGGCCGCTACGAGCGTGCGGCCGTCTTCGATCACCACCTGAGCCCGCGGGTCGGTCGCGAGGCCATGGTTCTCCGCGGTGAAAAACCCGGCCGCCGCGGCGGCCACCAGCGGTGAAATCTCGACGGCCGTGACCCGCTCGACCGCGCCGTGAGCCAGCGCGGCGCCGGGTGTGATCCCGGTGGCCACGCCGATGAAGAGCGCCGCGCGGGGCGCGGGGTGGAGCAGGAGCGGCAGGTGGGCCTGCCGCTCCTCGGTCCAGCGGGCCCCGGAACTGCCGAGCAGATACTGATTGGCCACGAGGATTCCCCGACCCAGCCCGGGCTTCCGCACAACGGCCACCGTGCCGTCGGGGCCGGCCCGCGCCGAGAGGACCTCGAAGCCGACGTGCGGATTGACCAGGGGCAACCGTGGCAGCCAGGTCGCTGCGACCCAGCCCGTCAGGGCCAGGGCCGCCAGGAGCCAGGCGAGGCCGGCGCGGGGGGCGTTGCCCGCGGCGACGAGCATCCCGCGGGCTGCCACGGCGGCTGCGGCGTAGGCCAGGCCGATCACGCCAAAGGATCCATGCAGGCCGCAGCGCGGCAGGAGCATCTGATTCGCCAGTTCGGCACCCACCAGCCCGCCAAGCCCGTTGGCGGCGAGCACGACGGCCAGCCGCGCGGCGGCAGACGGCCTGGGGCGATCGGCGGCGGCAGTTGTCCGGGCGATCACCAGCGGAAACACAAGGCCGGCAGTCAGGAACGCCGGGCCGAGGGCGAGGGCTGCGATGAACGTGATCCAGAGGGAAAAGGTGGCCGGCGATGATGCCTGGGGATCACCCGCCCAAGCGGCCACCGTCAGAAACCACGCTGGCGTCGTTGCCATCAGGAGCCCCGTGGTCGCCAGCGCAGCCGGCACGAGACGGGCCGGATCATGGCCGCCGCGGAGAAGTTGCGGCACGCATGCCGCGGCCACTGCCAGGCTGATGATTACCGCGCCCAGGATCGCGGCGGGCGCGTGAAACGAAATCGTCGCCCAGAGGAGCAGTTCCTGGAGCCCGACCACCTCCGCCGCCAAAACCCCGGTGCCGGAAAAACATGCCAGGGCCACGATGCCCGGATGCCCCCAGGCCCAGGCGAGGGGCGTCGAGGGCACCGGCGGCGACGGCGCGGTCTTCTCGTTCGGCCTGTGCGAACTGTGGAACAAGTCTTTCGTCGCAGGCAGTGCTTCTCCGCCTCGGCCCGACAGCCGGTCAGCGATCAAACAGCCGGCCGCCACGGCGAGGTTCACCGCGGCGACCGCGAGCGATGAGCCCATGACCCCCAGCCGGGCGATCAGCACCGCCACCGCGACGATGAGCCCGGCGGCGGCGCCGGCGGTGTTGGCCGCGTAGAGCCAGTTGGCAGCCCGCCCTGAACCGCGTTCAGACCGGCCCACCGCCGCCGCGATGAGAGGCAGCACGAGGCCCATCGCGATCGCCGGCGGCAGCACGACCACCGCAGACACCAGCCCCTTGGCGAGGCTCCCCTGAAAGCCGAGGAGTCGGTCGGGACCGAGCCAGGGCCAGAGCCACCCGGTGAGCGACGAGAGCCACACGGTCGGCAGGATGCCGGCGACCACCGCAAGCTCGGCGATCGCGGCCGCCCGCCACGGTCGGCGCACCCGCGGCACCGCCCAGCCGGCAGCCGCCGCTCCGGCCGCCAGACCGATAAAGAACACGCCGAACACCCGCGAACTTGCCTCGCTCGTGCCGCCCAGCAGATCGACCAGTCGCCGCGTCCAGAGCATCTCGTGGGCGAGGCCGGCCCCTCCGCTCGCGGCGGCGAGGCCGATGGCCGCGGCCGTCGCCCTGGTTGGGCGACCCTCGGTACGGCGGAGCACATTGGTCGCGGCCATGCGGATCGCCCTCACCCGTTCGCGGGATCCGGCAGCGTCTCGAGCACGGTCACCTCCCCCCGGTCGGTGACCAGCTGGTAGATCCGCACGAGACGGCGGGTCCCGTCCGCCGCTGCTTCCGGACCCCATTCGGTGTACCGGCAGGCCTGCTCCGCGGGCTGCCCGGGCTCCACCGTTCCCCGGGCCGTCGCCGTCACGAGATTCATGAAGGTATCGACCGGGAGCGTCGCGTGGCGATGATCGGCCGCTTCGTGAGGCCGCCAGCGGTAGGGGTGACGAACGATCCACGCGGCCGCCGCCCCGCCCCGGGGTTCGAAAAACAACACCTCCAGGCCCTCCGGCAGCGCACCCACGACCGCCGTGAGCGCCTCGGCCGCCGCTGCCGGCGACGGCCGGCTGGCACCTCCACCGCATCCCACGAGGGCGGCCAGCGCGAGGCACCCGCCAATCAGTCCAGCCCTGAGACCCCTGGAACGGCACCTCACGGTCACGACCCCGACCGATGAGCTTCACCACCGTCGCGGCTGCCGATGCTCCACCAGGCGGGCATGTCGATCGCTTCAGCGACGAACTGCACGTGGCCGTCGCCGAAGAGCACGTTCACGCCCCCGCGATGACTGCTGCTGGGCGTGACGATGTTCGAGCCGTCGTCTTCGCCCCCATAGAGATGACAGTTGCGGTCGTTGATCGGCATCACGTGCATGTAAAGGTTGGCCGCCAGCGTCCACCCCGTGATCCAGGCCCGGCCGTGGGGGAGCGAAAACTTGACGTCGCCATGCCCCGAGTTGCCACAGTAGGGCACCCAGGCCGGCTGCGAGCGGGCGACGCCCGCCGAGCCGCCACAGGAAGACTGGAGCGAGATCGGTGTGCCCGGCGGCAGAAACCTGCCGAAGGGGGTGCTCGTCGCCTCGCCCGAGGCGATTCGCCGTTCGGCGACGAGCGCCGTATTCGTCAGCCCGTCGGTGAAATCCTTGAAGGAAATCTTCTCGGCATGCCAGGCTTTTGGCGAGCGGGGGTTGGCGATCGGCAGCGCGCCGTTGTGCCTGCCGAGCGGCCCGGACGTGCCGCCGATCCCCGTCGAGCCCCGCACCCAACCGATGTTGCCGGCGTAGCTGCCCGGGGCCGTGAGGGCCGAACCGACGGCGTCGCTTGCTCGGGTGCCATTCCCGTCCGACGGGCAGAGAAACAGGCTCACCCGCGTGGCCGCGGCCCGGGCGTTGGGATGGCCGGCGGAGATCGTGAGCGCCTGGTAGCTGCTGGCCGACGACAGGTTGCACTGGTCCATCATCCCGATCGAGAAATCGATTGAGTCGTGGAGGGCCGTCTCCTCGATCTGCGGGAGCACGTGGGCCAGCCAGCTGTAGAATCCCTTGCCGCAGCGGCCACCCTCCGAGGGAGCGGCCGTCGTGGTGACCGGCAGCCTCTTGTTGATGTCGTGGTGAAGGTGGATGGCCCGGCCGAGCTGATACAGATTGTTGCCGCACTGGATCCGGCGAGCCGATTCCCTGGCTCCTTGCACCGCCGGCAGGAGCAGACCGATCAGGGCCGCGATGATCGCGATCACCACGAGCAGCTCGACCAACGTGAAACCGCTCCGCCGGTAGCGGGCCGGAGGCGGTCGTCGATCCGGGCGGGCTGACGGCGGGCAGACAGGCATCGGGTGCATCGCCGGGAAGGCACCGCCGCGGCCGGAGCGGCCATGGCCCGAGTGCAGCCCCTTATGTTACGCAAATTGCTTGCAGAAACAATTCCCATTGGTGGTACGAGTACTCCGGCGGCAAATTCACCGACTGGGGCGCCCACCATGTGGACATCGCCCAGTGGGCGCTCGAGGAAGACGCCAAGGGCAAGGGGCCGGTGAAGATCGACGGCACCGACGCCA
>VGYP01000134.1 GCA_016872955.1 Planctomycetota bacterium | reverse complement strand
GCGGATGCGACGTCTGATGGCCGAGCAATTCGCCGACATGGACGTGCTGACGAGCACCTTCGGCGGCGAAAAGGGCTCCACTCTGATCACCGACCGCAATGCGGCCGCGGCCGAGGCGCTCCGGCGGCGGATCGTCAGGGGCGACCGGCGGATCGCCATCTTCTACGGCGCCGCCCACATGGAGGACTTCGACCGCCGTCTGCGGGAAGATTTCGGCCTTCAGCCGGGCGAGACCGTCTGGCTCGAGGCCTGGGACCTGCGGGAGCCGACCGCCCGGAAGTGAGCGGGGCGCCGCAGCGACAGCGGGCCGACGCCTTCGGCGACCGCCGTGGCACGCGAGGCGGCCCACGATGCGGCCACGATGCGGGTTTCGGCGAGCACGCCGTCGTACCCCAGGATCTCGACTGTCTCACCCACCGGGTCGAACTCCAGCCCGCCGTCATACCCATGGGCGACCAGTTCCCCCACCACCTGCTCGAGCGGCAGTCGTCCGTGGCCGGCAGGCAGCCGATCACCGGTCGCCGACGCCGGGCCGACGCGATCCGCCACCTGCACCGACGCCGTCAGCCGTGCCAGGCGCGGCAGCAACTCCTGGATCACCGGATCGTCGGCCCAGTGCCAGAGATCGAGTGTCAGGCGGACGCAAGGGTCGTCGAACTGCTCGATGACATCCACCGCCTCCGCCAGCCGGACAATGAAACTGCAGCCCGTGGCAGCGGCAGGCTGCATTGGCTCGAACGCGAGCACGACCCCGGCCCTGCGAGCCGACGGGGCGAGCACTTCCAGCGCCTGCCCGAGCAGCCGGCGTGCATGCGAACCGGTGTGCCCCCCGCGGCAACCGCTGTGCACGACGACGGTCGCGGCCCCCAGGCCCTCGGCCATCTCGATCGCCTCCAGGGCGTCGGCCACGCTGTCGTCGAAGGACCGGCCGTCACCACCGGTGAACCCGCCGGCCCACTGGACGCTGGCGACACGCAGACCGGCCGAGGCGATCTTCGCGGCGGCTTCGTCGACGCCCACGTCGGAGACCTTCGGCCGCCAGACGGAGATCGCGTCGAAACCGTGCCGGGCGACCTGATCGACCTCACGGGCGAGCTCCCAACGGGGCGTCATCATCTGGCTGATGGCGATCTCGAACATGCGTCGTCGTGCTCCCAGGGAAGGATCGGCCGCGACCTGTCGCGACCCGGATGCCCGCCTTGAAGGGCCGAGTATGGGTCGCGCCTGCGCGGACTGTCCAGAGTGGCGCGGGCCCCGCGTGAAACCGCTTCCTCCGTGGGTCGAACCAGCCGCTCCGACGTGACAGCAGCCCGCGCGATTCGCCCTTGACAAACGGCCGATGCGTTTGTCCTAGCGCTCCTGAACAGCCGTGAGGTCACTGCGCGGCGGTAAGGTCCAGGCAGACCAGCCGATCCTTGCCCCGGACGTAGAGCAGGCCACGGGCGACGACCGGTGCGGCCCAGCAGGGGGGCACCAGCAGGTCGACGGGCGGCCCTGCGGCACCACGGTCGAGCAGCCGCGTTCGTGAGACCTCGTCGTACCGTTGCGGCGTGGCCCGCGTGAGGGCCAGGTCACCGTACTCCCCGAGCACGATCAGGTGCCCGGCGGCGAGCACGGCGCTGGCCCGGCCGAAGCCTCCCTCACTCCACCGCACGGCACCGGTCTTCCAGTCCACGCAGGCGAGCACCGCGTCGCCCGAGTTGCGGCCGCTCTGGCCATAGAGGTGTCCCTCGTGCACCAGCGGCGTGGACCAGTGCGCCTTGAGTGCGGCGTCGGGCCGACTGCCGCGGCGGTCCTGCCGCAGCGGCACGATCCGCCCGCCCGAGGCGAGCGGCGCGAGGTCCAGGAGCACGCTGCCAGGCGCGTAGGCCTCCGTCAACAGCACCTGGTCGCCCACCACCACGGGGCTGGCGGCCACGGCACTGAAGAGCTCGTCGGCCCGCCAGCGCACGCGGCCGACCACGTCGCCGCGCTCGGGATCGACGACCAGGAAATCATCCCGCATCCAGGCGAGGATCCGCTCCTTGCCGGCGACGCGGGCCAACACGGGCGCGCTGTAGCTGGCCAGCTGATCGGACGCCCGCCAGACTTCGCCGCCCGTGTCGAGATCGAAGGCCACCAGGCCGCTGTCGAGCCCCCTGACGAGATCGAGACGTTCCGGCGCCGGCGGCCGGACGCCCGCCTCACTGCCCCCCACCTGCACCACGACGAGTCGCCGCTGGCCCGACGACACGACCAGCGGTGCCGCTCCCACGCCGAAGAAGTTCTGCACGACGTGATAGTCGGCGGACGTGTCGACGCTCCAGACTCGCCCGCCATCGACCAGTCGACGGCACTCGAGCCGTCCCTCCGGACCGAAGCTCAGCACCCTGCCCCCGGCGATCACCGGCGCCGCCCTGGGGCCGCCGTCATACCCGAACGTGTCGACGTAGCCGGATGGGTAGCGTTCCTCCCAGAGCGTGCGACCGGTCTCGGCGTGGAGGCAGCGGAGCCTGATGTCGCCACCGATGCGGTCGAAGACGAGCGCCCGCCCGAGGGCGACGGCCGGCGCGCAGTAGCCCTCGCCGACCGGCGCGTGCCAGACGACCCGTGGGCCGCCCGCCGGCCACGGTGTCACCAGTGTCTGGAGGCTGCTCTGACCGTTGCCACCGGGGCCGAGAAAGGAGGCCCAGTCTTCCCCGCGACGCGAGGCCAGGTCGGGAGGCTCGTCGGCCCGGCCGGCCACCGCCGCCAGCCACGCCGCGACGAGGACGGCGGCAAGCCGCCCCCGGGCGGACCCGAAACGGCCGGTGTCGGCAGGCGGGCGGTGAGGAAGCATGGGGCTGGTGCCCAGGGACCGGGACATCCGCGGGAGAGACAATCCATCCTCACGTGGAGCATACTGGGCACGAGGAACAGCGTCATGGTCCGCCGGCAGATCGTCGTCGAAACGGGACCGGTGCGGATCGTGATCCCGGCCGAGGCCCTGCAGTGGCAGTTCGCCCGGTCATCGGGCCCCGGCGGCCAACACGTCAACCGCACCAGCACGAAGGCGGTGCTCCGGTTCGACGCGGCCAACTGTCCGGCGCTGCCAGCAGACGTTCGTCACCGGCTGGTGGCCCGGGAGCGGTCGCGGCTCACCGGCGACGGCCGTCTCGTGATCGCCAGCCAGCGGCATCGCGAACAGTTCCGCAACGTCGCCGACTGTCTCGCAAAACTGTCGGCGATCATCGAGCGGGTGGCCCGGCCTTCCAAGAAGCGACGGCCCACCCGGGTGCCGCGTGCCGCCCGGGCCGAGCGACTGGATTCAAAACGACGACGCAGCGCTACCAAGCGGCTGCGTCAGCGACCGACCGACTGAACGACGCCGGTGCGGCACGCTGGTATAATCGCGTGTCGGGCGACGAGGCCCGCGACCGGTGAAGGATCCCCGATGCCCAGCCCCCGCGACATCGACACGTTGCTGAAGAACTGGAACTTCCGCCCGGGTGAAGTGAACGCCCGGCTGGTGAAGAGCCGCAGCGGCCGGGCGGTGCTGCAGATGCGGATCGACATGGGCATCGTGCAGATGGAGACGGAGCTTCGCCCCGACGGACAGCGGCCGGGTGGCGCCGAGACCTACTACGACTATCTCGTGGGCGAGGCGATCCGGCTGGGTGACTCCTTCCAACTCTCCCAGGAGCAGTGTTCCGAGTCCGACAGGGAGTTCGTTCAGTTTTACCAGCGCCGGCTCTGCTGGCTGTCGCTACGGGAATACCGGCGGGCCGCCCAAGATGCCGATCACAGCCTGGCCTTCATGGATTTCATCCGCCGCCATTCACCCGACGACGAATGGACCCTGTCGCACGAACAGTACCGACCCTTCGTGCTCTTCCACAGGGTGCAGGCGGGAGCCCTGGCCGCCCTCGAGGAAGGGGGGCCGGAGAAGGCGATCCGCGAGATCAACTCGGGTCTCGCCAGGTTCCGAGACCTGTTCCTCCGCTACGACGCGGAGGATCAGTATGCCGACGACGAGTTGGTGCGGCGGCTCGAGGAGATGCGCGAGAGTGTCCGGCAGCGGTACGACGTGGGCCGCACCCTCGAGGAGCAGCTCGCGGAGGCCGTGCAGGTCGAGGACTACGAATCGGCTGCCGAACTCCGGGATCGCATCCGCCGCCGCCCCGTCGCGGAATCGCGGCTGAGGGCCGATGCCGACCGTTCCGACGCAGACAATCGCTGACGGCGTCCCGGCATTCGGCCTGTAGATTTTTCAACGGCCGTCCACCGCTCGGCCGGTGCATCTTTCGCCGTCGGCGCGGTCGCCCCGCCACCTGGGCAACCTGGGACGACCGGGAGGCCGTGCCCCGGGGCGACGGTCGAACAGCCGGCCTCGGCACGCCGTATGCAGTTGCGTGCGTCGCCGGTTCGTCGCCGTTCCCGCCAGAGGAGAGTCCACCATGCCCTCGACCGCCCCGATCTTCCGCCCCTCCGTCACACAGCGATTCGCGATCAAGGTCGGCGACGCCGAACGCGTCGTGCGGGCGGCCGTCGTCTGGCCGATCCCGGAGGTGCTCGACCTGGAGAGCCAGTTCGAGCCGGGCAACGATGCGACCGACCATCGCCAGCCCGACGTCGTGGCCGAACTGCTCGATTCGCGGATGATCGCTCCCCCCCGCCCCCGTCGTCGACGCGAGCGGGCGGTCAGTTCGCGGGCGGTGTTCTACGCCGGCACCGAGGACTGACCCTCCACGCGGACGACGGCCCTGGCGGCCGACCGGCTTGTGGTAGAACCTTCGCCGTCATGAACGGCGCCCCGCTCCTCGATCCGGTTCTCTGTCGCGGCCGGCAGGGCCGCCTCCTCGCCCGACTGGCCGATCGCGAGGTGGATCTCGTCGCGATCACGGCCGCCGAGCACGTCGAGTACCTCACCGGTCATCGCTGGGACCACCGGTTCACTCCGGTTGCGGCCCTGGCCCCCGACGGCCGCTGCCTGCTCGTCTGCCCCGACAAGCCTGCGACCGATCCTGCCGCCGACGACGTGCGGACCTACGAGGCCAAGTGGCGATCCACGCTCCGCAATGACCAGCGTCAGGCCTCGGCCGCGGTGCTGCAGGACTGGCTGACGGGCCGCCGCGTGCGGCGGGTAGGGCTCGAGTTCTCCGCCTGCCCGCCCCATGTCGGCCGCCTATTCGCCGGGGCGGAGCTGGTCGATGTCGAACCCGACCTGCTCGCCATGCGGCGCTGCAAGGATGCCGACGAACTCGTCCTTCTGCGGCGGGCGATGGCCGCCTCCGGTCGGATGTACGAGGCGGCCCGCGGGATGCTCGCGCCGGGCGTGACCGAGCTCGACGTCTATTCAACGCTCCAGACCGCCGCCGTGGCGAGCTGCGGGGAGATGCTCACGGGCACCGGCAACGACTACGCCTGCGGCATCCGCGGCGGGCCGCCCCGCGTTCGCGGCTGCGAGGCGGGCGATCTCTACATCCTCGATCTGGGCCCGGCCTTCCGCGGGTACTTCGCCGACACGGCCAGGACGATCGCGGTCGATCGTCGGCCGAGCGACGTACAGTTCGCCGCCTGGGAACGCGTCCGGGACGCACTCGGGCTGGTCGAGGGCATGGCCCGCCCCGGTGTCCGTTGTCGCGACATCTACGAGGCCGCACGGGAGTGGCTGAATGGTTCGTCCGTCGGCTCCTGGTCGAGCCACCTCGGCCACGGCATCGGCCTGTTCCCCCACGAGGCGCCGCACCTCAACCCCGCCTGGAATGACGTGCTGGAGGAGGGTGAGGTGATCGCCGTCGAGCCGGCCCTCTACGCCCCCGAACTCCGGTGCGGACTGCGGCTGGAAAACGACTACCTCGTGACGGCGACGGGCCTGGAGCTCCTGAGCCCATTTCCGCTGGAACTGGCCTGAGCCCGGCGGGTGTCGCAATCCGGCCGCATCGCCTACATTGACGGCCCCGTGACTGGCCCCCGAGCGAAACCCCGAGCGAGCGCCACGCCATGACCGTCGCCACCTCCGCCCTCAGTCGCTGGCATGCCCTGGCCGACCGCGTTCTGGCTGGCGGCGAGGTCGAACGACACGAGGCACGAGCGATCCTCGCCTCGTCGGACGAGGAGATTCTCGACCTGCTGGCGGCGGCCTACCGGGTCCGCCATCGTGCCTTCGGCAACACGGTGCAGCTGTTCTTCCTGATGAACGCCAAGAGCGGCCTCTGCCCGGAGGACTGCGGGTATTGCTCGCAATCGAAGGTCTCCGAGGCGGAGATTCCCCGCTACAACCTGCTCTCCGCCCCCAAGCTCATGGAAGCGGCGCGTCTGGCGGCCGAGCGGCAGTCGAAGACCTTCTGCATCGTGATCTCGGCCCGCGGTCCGACCGAGCGGGAGATCGACTTCGTCTGCGAGATCGCCCCGCAGATCAAGGCCGAGCACGACCTGAACATCTGCGCCTGTCTCGGGCTGCTGACGCCGGACCAGGCCCGTCGTCTGGCCGCGGCCGGTGTCGACAAGGTCAACCATAACCTCAACACGAGCGAACGCTACTACGGCCAAATCTGCTCGACGCACTCCTATGCCGACCGGATCGCGACGCTGGCCGCCTGCCGCGAGGCGGGGCTGGCCCTCTGCAGCGGCGGCATCATGGGCATGGGGGAATCGGCCGACGACCTCGTGGCCATGGCCTTCGAACTGCGGGAACTGCGGGTCGAGTCGATCCCGCTCAACTTCCTCAACGCCATCGACGGTACGCCGCTGGCGAACGTCGATCGTCTCAATCCCCGTGACTGTCTGCGGGGGCTGGCGATGATGCGCCTGGTCAACTCCACGGCGGAGATCCGGATCGCCGGCGGCCGGGAGATCCACCTCGGCAGCCTGCAGGCCCTCGGTCTCTACGCCGCCAACTCGATGTTCGTGGGCGACTACCTCACCACCAAGGGGCAGTTACCGGAGGCCGACTACCGGATGATCGAAGACCTCGGCTTCACGATCACGCGGGGCGCCGAAGCGGCCGAGCCGCTGCCGGCGCTGCGGTAGCAGACGAGAAACCAAGTCTGCCGCCGGAGGATGCGGCGATCGCCGACCCGGGCTGTCATCGGTCGGGCAGGTCAAAAAGCCGTCGAGTCACTCCTGCCGGCCCGGGAGCGCCGCGGCACCGACGGCGGATGACAGGCACGACAGGTCGACGTGGATCTCGGGGATGGACCGTGGATCGTGCCGCGGCATGGGGGCCGCCGTCCTCAGCCGTCACCGAGACTCATCAGCAGTTCCGACATCTCGCCGGCCGCATGCACGTTGCCCTGCGAGCGAGCGGACTCGATGCCCTCGCGAAGCGCCCGGCGGGCATCCTCGACGAGCCCGCGGGCGGCTAGGAACTGGCCCGCCATCTGCAGGGCCGGCACGTAGGGCTTCGGGCCGCGGCCCAGGTCCTCGAGGATTTCGAGGCAGCCCTGCCATTCGCCG
>VGYP01000133.1 GCA_016872955.1 Planctomycetota bacterium | reverse complement strand
GGTGACCGCCAGGCCAGTGTCCGCCGTGGCCCGTCACCGGCGGGCGTATCGACAAAGCTGCCGGGGAGCCGCCCCCCACCGGGCAGGTCGAGCACAAAACCCGACTCCGCCGCCGCGGCGGCGGCCATGATCAGCGCAACCAGGAGGCCCCAGGCCGCTCCGCGGCCGTGGCGTCCACCGCCCGTTCGCCATGGTGCCGCCCCGCTGCTCGTCATCGCCACCGTCGCTCCACCGGCACTTCTCGTAACACCGCTCCGCTATCATACGTCAGGCCGCCGCGGCCCGCCCCTCGCCCGCCCGGCGACGGCTTTGACAGGGCCCTGCGCCGCCGCACAATGCCGCCGGTCGAATCGGCCCGGGAACAGCGAGCGGCAGGATGAGAAGGCGTCTGCGACGAGGATCGACCCCGGTCCGCAGCTCCCGAGCCACCAGGCCAGCCACCAGGAGTCTCGCGGTGCTGGGTGTCGACTTCACGTCGGCGCCGCGGCCGGCCAAGCCGATCACCGTCGCGGAGGGCCGTCTCGAGGCCGGCCGTGGCGCCCGGCCGATCTATCGCGTCGACACCGTTCGTGAACTTGTCAGCCTGGAGGCCTTCGGAACCTTCCTGGGCGAGCCGGGCCCCTGGGTGGCCGGCTTCGATCTGCCGTTCGGTCAGCCCCGGTCGCTCGTCGTGCACGAAGGCTGGCCCGAGTCCTGGCCCGCACTCGTCGCCTTCTATTGCCGACAGCCGCGGGCACAACTCCGCGACTGCTTTCGCCGCTGGTGTGCGAACCGTCCCGTGGGCGACAAGTTCGCCTGGCGGAAGGCCGACAAGCCCGCCGGGTCGAGCCCTGCGATGCGCTGGACGAATCCTCCGGTCGCCTGGATGATGCACGCTGGCATCGGCCGGATGCTCGCGGCGGGCCTGAACTTCCCGGCCCATGCCCATCCCGTCCACGGCCGCCGCATCCGGCCGGGCGTGGGAAAGGTCCGTATCGCGCTCGAGGCCTATCCCGGCTTCACGGCCCGCCACATCTGCCGCCTCTCCTACAAGAGCGACACACCGTCGCGGCAGACCGCGGAACGCGCCACAAACCGGCGACGGATCGTCCGCGGGCTCATCGCCGGGACGGCCGGATTGGCGGTGCAGCTCGAGCTGAGCGACCACTGGCGAAGACGGCTCGTGGCTGATGGGTCGGGCGACCTGCTCGACGCGGTGATCTGCGGCCTGCAAGCCGCCCATGCCGTGCTCCTGCCCGACTATGGCCTGCCGCACGATCTCGACCCGCTCGAGGGCTGGATCGCCTCTGTGCCGTGCCCCGCATGACCGCCGCTCGCACCGGGCGGTCGCTCAGGCGAGTTCGAACACCGCTTCGATCTCCACCGGCACACCAAGCGGGAGCGATGCGACACCAAAGGCACTCCGCACGCCGACGCCATGATCGGGTCCCCAGACGGCGGCGAAGAGTTCGCTGCAGCCGTTGAACACGTGGGGATGCTGTGTGAAGCCGGCGGGGCAACTCACCAGCCCCATCAGCTTCACGACCCGCGCCACGCGATCGAGGCTGCCGAGGTGATCGACGAGCGTCGCGAGGATCGCGAGCCCCGCCAGCCGGGCGGCTTCCTTGCCCCCATCGGCGTCGAGATCCTCGCCGACGCGGCCCTTGAGGAGCGTGCCGTCGGCCCGGAACGGGAGATGGCCTGAGACGAGGGCCTGGGTGCCGACGACGAGGCAGGGCTTGTAGGCCCCCGCCGGCTTGCCGATCGGCGGGAGCACGAGGTCCAGGGCGGCGATGCGGGCCTGGGGCGAGTCGGGGAGTTCCATCGAGTCCGATTTCCTGTGGAGGTGTGATCACGACCGGCCGCGGCTGCGGCGGCCTGAGGGTCGCGGGAGTCTACCCCGACAGCCGACGCGCACCGGCACGGACCGGTCGCCCCTACGACACTCGTGCGGCATACTGGACGTCGCCGGCGTGATCCCGCGCCCGGCGACCTGAGGAGACCGCCGATGCGCGCTACCGTGTCGTTCGCGCTTACGGCGGCGGCCGCGTGTTTCGCCCACGCCCTGGCGGAAGACGCCGTGGGGCCCCGCGTCGAACTCGAACGGCGACCCGACCGCGTCGTCGTGACGGTGGACGGAGCCGCCTTCACGGAATATCGCTTCGCCCAGGAAGGCCTGCGGCGACCGGTCGTATTCCCGATTCACGGGCCGCACGGCCTGACGTTCACGCGCTCCTGGCCGGTCGGCCCGCGGCAGCCGGGAGAGCCCGAAGACCACCCCCATCACGAGTCGTTTTGGTTCGCCCACGGCCAGGTCAACGGACTCGACTTCTGGACGGGCAAGGGCGGCGCGCGGATCGAGCAGGTCTCGCTCGACCACGTCGGAGATGGCCGGATCGAGGCCTCCTGTCGCTGGCTTGCTCCGGACGGAAGCGTCGTCTGCACCGACCGACGAGTGCTGGTGTTCTTGGCCGAAGGTGACGACCGCCTCATTGATCACACGATCACGATCACGGCCAGCCACGGGCCCGTCCTGTTCGGCGACACGAAGGAGGGCACCATGGCCCTGCGGGTGAGGCCGGAACTCACTCTCAAGCAGGCCAAGGGGCCGGCGGTGACCGGGCACTACGTCAACTCCGCCGGTGACCGCGACGAGGCCGTCTGGGGCCGGCCTGCCGCCTGGGTCGATCTGTCCGGCGTCGTCGACGGCAGGCCGGTGGGCATCGCCTGCTTCGACCACCCCGCGAATCTGCGGCATCCGACCTGCTGGCATGCCCGTGACTACGGTCTTTACACCGCCAACCCCTTCGGCCTGCATGACTTCACCGGGGCACCGGCAGCCGCGGGACGCTTCGAACTCGCCGCGGGCAAGAGCCTCACCCTCCGCCACCGCTGGCTGTTCCACGCGGGTGACGCCGCGGCCGCCCGGATCGCCGACCGCTACGCCACCTGGGCCGCCGCCGCCCGCGACTGACCCGGCCGTGCGACGCCTACACGCGGACCGTCACGACCGCCCACTTCGCTCACTCCCGCTCGGCGAACACGATCCGGCGGCGGCCCCGATCGATGCCCACCAGGCCACCGGTAAGCGGATCGGTCGCGATCCCCTGCCCGGGAAACGGACCATGCCGGGCCGCCGACAGTTCGAGCGTGTCGCCCCGCGTCGGCAGACGAAGGGCGTAGAGCACCGGGTCGTGGTGGTGGGAGACGAGCAGCGTGTCCCGCATCCAGATGCCGCCCGAGGCGCTCATGCCGTCCCACTCGGCTACGACCGCGGCGGGAAACGTGGAGCGTCGCACCTCCCGCTCGAAGCCACCGGCGGCGTATTCGATGAGCACCGTGCGGCTGTTCTCGGCGCCGTACCAGGCGAAGCAGCACCACCAGGCGTCCTCCCGCCGGATGCACCACACCAGGCTGCCAGGCGGGTCGGCGAAGCGGTGACACAGCGTGAGGGTGCCACGGCCGGGATCGAATACCCGGATGTCGCTTTTGGGAGGCATGGCCGGATAGTTGGAATGGGCACAGAAGATCAGGCCGTCGTGCAGGAAGCCGCTGTTGAGATGCGTGACGTCGGCCGCCGTCCCGCTGGCGATGATCCGGCCGGTGCAACGGTCGTGCATCGCCACCGTCGTGTTTGAGATCGCGTACGCGTGACGCAGGTCGGCGGCCGCGGCCTGCGTGGCATGGGGGGACGCGATCAGCCGCCGCGTCGTCCAGCCGGGCCGACGGACGAGTGCCGTGGCCGCGGCGGCGGTCGCCCGCGCCGTCCACTCGCCTCCCACGATGGCCGCGATCATGAGCGACGCGGCTTGCCTCCGTCCGCAGCGTCTCGTCATGCCGTGTCCGCCGTGCCCCCGCGGAGCATCCGCCGGCCCGCAGCCAGCACCGCCACGATGGCCAGGCCCACCACCAATCCGCAGACGGCGTCGGCTGATGTGGACGCCACGAGCTCCGCCGCGCCGCCCACGCCGTGCCCGCCACCGGTGAACCTCCCCAGCACGACCTCGACGGCGTGGTACATCCAGGGCAGCCGATGGACGATGATCCCGCCACCCACCAGGAACATGGCCGCGGTACCAGCGATCGACAGACCACGCATCAGCCAGGGTGCCACCGCCACCAGGCTCCGCCCGAAGACGGCCATGGGCCGCATGAGACTCGTAGCGAGCCAGGCCCCGAGGTCGTCGAGTTTCACGATCGCCGCGACGAGCCCGTAAACGCCGATCGTCATCAGCACGGCCACGGCCGCCAACACGCCCACCTGGATCGCCACCGGGGCATCCATCACCACGTCGAGGGCGATCACGATGATCTCGGCGGAGAGGATGAAATCGGTGCGGATGGCCCCGGCGATCTTGCGATCTTCCAGACCCGCTGCCCTGGGGGTGTGACGCGACACGGCGGCGGCCTGGTGACCGTGGTGACCACGGTGCAGGATCGCATGCAGGATCTTCTCCGCCCCCTCGTAGCAGAGGAACGCCCCGCCCAGCACCAGCAGCGGCGGGATCGCCCAGGGCACCAGCCAACTGATCGCCAGGGCCGCCGGCACGAGGATCACCTTGTTGATCGACGATCCCTTGGCGACGGTCCAGACCACCGCCACCTCGCGGGCGGGGTCGACGCCGGCCACCTGCTTGGCGTTGAGGGCCAGATCGTCGCCCAGGACACCCGCTGTCTTCTTGGCGGCCACCTTCGTCATCGTCGCGACGTCGTCGAGGACGCTGGCGATGTCGTCGAGCAGGAGCAGCAGGCTGGTGGCCATCACGGTTCCCCGAGGCCGCGGATCACTGCAATCCGGTCCAGTAGGATACGCCATCGCTCCCGCCAGGGCGACGCCGACCACGGCGGGCCTGACCGCCCGGTAGACGTGACCGGCGCGGCACGCTGGGCCTCGACGATGTACGACAACGACGACGATGAATGGGACGATGCTGACGACGATGAGGCGGACACACTCCCCTGCCCCGCCTGCGGCCAGCCGATATTCGAGGATTCACCCCGCTGCCCCACCTGTGGCGAGTACGTCACGGCGGGAGATGCCTCGCCGCGGCGGCCCGTGTGGGTGCTGGCCACCGCGGTCGTGTGCCTAGCCCTAGCGGTGTGGTGGGCCATCGCCGGCTGAGCAGAGCGGCGAACCACACCCACCGAACGTCGCGTGTTTCAGGCTGACGGGCCGTGGCCGCCGTCACCGTCGGCGGGTCTTTTTGCGACCCGAGGACGTGCCGGGCCGTGGCTTCACCGGCGTGCGGGCTGCCACCTTGGTAGCCCGCCGTTCGCTCTGGGCGGCTGGCTTCTTGGCCACGGTCTTCTTCGTCGCCGTCTTCTTGGCCACGGTCTTCTTCGTCGCCGTCTTCTTGGCCACGGTTTTCTTAGCGCGGGTCTTCTTGGCTCCAGTCTTCTTGGCCGCCGGCTTTCCCGCGGCTTTCTTGGTGACGGCCCGGTCGGCCTTCGCGGGTTTCCCGGTCGTTCGCCGTGAGGCCGTCGCCTCCGTAACCTCGTCGAGAAACTCCTCCACGGTCGCCTTCAGGTCACTGGCCGAGAGCGGCTCCACCTCGTCGATGACGAACAGCGAGAGTTCGCCGCGTTGCTGGGCCGCCATCAGGGTCTTGTATTCCTCGAGGGTGAGGTCGTCGTGGTCTTCGTCCTCGCTCGTCAGAAACTCGAAGCCGACGCGGGCCATGGCATCCCAGCCGTCGATGTGGAACGACACGCCGTATTCCCGGAAGGGAATGTTGCGCGTCACCGCGTAGCCACGGGCTCGAAAGAGGCGGGCCAGCAGGTCGCAGGCCTTGGTTTCAGACAAGACATCGGTCGCCGGCATGGAGGTGCTCCGAGGGATTGACAATCCTGTCTAGGATACCCAACACGCCCATTGGGCATCCACCGCCGCCTCGCGGGTATGATGCGACTGCGGACGCCGAAGCACCTTATGTCTTGCCCGAGGCACCTTCAAACGGCCACATTGAGCCTTCCGTCAGGGCGGCTGGGCGTAGACCAGCCGCAGGCAAAACGGAGACCGGCGGTAGGTCGAACAACCGTTGCCCCCCCAAGGCCGTGACCAGGCGTGACCACCGCCGCTCTTGTCATAAAAGCCCGAACGGCCGCCTGAACCGGTACCACTCCGGTGGCTCGAGTTCGTATCTGCAAGGAAGGGGCTTCCCTATGTCTCATGGGTATGACAAGGACGTTGGGATCGATGTTGCCAAGGAGAGCCTCGATCAGGCGCAGACGGATCGGATCGACGCCGGGGTGATCGCCCGGTTCGGGGAGGCCACCCGCCCCACGCCGCAGGGGTTCAGCGAGCAGCAGGAGCAGCTGCGGGAACTCATCGTTCGGCGGCGGCAACTCGTGGATCACCGGACCGCCGAGAAAAACCGCTGCGAACAGGCCCACGCCACGCTCGTCCGCAACAGCGTGCGGAAGTCGATCGAGGGGATCGATAAGGACCTCAAGCGGATCGACCGGGCCATCATCCAGCTCGTCGAGTCGAACGACGACTGGCGGAGCCGCTACGAGCGGCTCAAGAGCGTCCCCGGAGTCGGTGCGCAGGCTCAGACGGCAGCCATCCTCATGGCCGAACTGCCCGAACTCGGGCGGCTCAACCGCCAGCAGATGGCGGCCCTCGTGGGCGTCGCCCCGTTCAACCGTGACAGCGGCCAGTTCCGAGGTCGCCGCACCATCTGGGGCGGACGGGCCACGGTACCCACTGGCCTCTCCATGGCAGCCCTCAGCGCCACGAAGCACAACCCCGTGATCCGTGTCTTCGCAGCCCGCCTCCCGGCCAAGGGCAAGCCGCCGAAGGTCGTATTCACGGCGTGCATGCGGAAGCTCCTCGTCATCCTCAATGCCATGCTGCGAAGCGATGCGATGTGGGGGCCTCGGCTCGCGACCCTGACTCAGTGACATCCCTCTCTCCTGGAACTGCCTTCTTCGGAAGCATGATCTGCACCATGCCCCCCTTGAAAACCAACACAGCCGCTTGGTCGTCGCCTTTTCAGGATCGACGTATCACGGTCGAGCTGGCGTTTTGCGAGACGGGCGCGGGGCCACCGCTCGTGATCCTGCCCGGCCTGTTCGGCTCGAAGCGAAACTGGACGGCGATCGCCGCGGCCCTGGGGCGTCGGCTGCGGGTGGTGACCGCCGACCTTCGCAACCACGGCGAGAGCCCGTGGGCCGACCGGCACGACTATCCCGCGCTGGCCGACGACGTTGCCAGACTGATCGATCGCGTGGTCGGCGGCCCGGCGAGCGTGCTCGGCCACAGCATGGGGGGCAAGGCCGCGATGATGCTCGCGCTCGAGCGACCCGACCTCGTCACCCGACTGCTGGTCGTGGACATCGCGCCGGTCGCATCGACCGGCACGCCGGTGGAGTTCGTGCGGGCGATGCGAGCCCTGCCACTGGGCGACTTTCAGCGGCGTTCGGAGGTCGCCGACGCCCTGGCGACGACGATTCCCGATCGCAAGATCCGCAACTTCCTCTCGCTTAACGCGGCTGTCGGCGACGCCGGCCTGTCGTGGA
>VGYP01000132.1 GCA_016872955.1 Planctomycetota bacterium | reverse complement strand
GCGGTCGAGGCCGGCCTCGTGGACCGGCTCGGTTCGCTCGACGATGCCGTGGACGAGGCACGGAAGCTGGCGGGGATCGCCGCCGATGAGGAAGTTGAACGGACGCTGCTACCGGAACCACGCGGCCTGTTCGAGGACCTGTTCGCGGCGGCCGGCGGGAACGCCCGTCCCGCGGCGGCGCGGGCCGGCCTGCCGACGCGGGAGGCTGCGTTGCGGGCGATGCTCCTGGCGAGGATCGCGGAACTGCCCGGCCTTGCACCGCTGGCGGCGGAGGCCGAGGCGCTCGTCGAGTTGCTCTCCGGCCGGCCCCAGTTGATCGTGCCGGCGCGGCTGCGGGTGAAGTAAGGGGAGACGGCCATGGCCAGGATGGCATTGCCGTCGTGAAATCAGCATTTCGCCTGGTTCACCAGGCGAAATGTGCGAAGGCCTTGTTCGCATCGGCCATGCGATGCACGTTGTCACGCTTCGTGACCGCGGCACCTTCCCGCTTGAAGGCGGCGATGATTTCCTCCGCCAACTTCTCGTGCGTGGCCCGGCCCTTCTTTTCGCGGACGGCCTGCAAGAGCCAGCGGATCGCTAGCGACTGCTGCCGGTTGCGGCTAACCTGCATCGGCACCTGGTAGGCGGCACCACCGACTCGCTTCGAGCGGACCTCCACCGACGGCTTGACGTTCTCGACGGCCCGGTTGAAGACCTCGATCGGCTCCGCATCGGTCACCTTCTTCGCCACGATCTCCATGGCACCGTAGAAGATCCGCTGGGCGATGCTCTTCTTGCCGTCTTCCATCAGGCAGTTGACGAACTTACTGGCCAGAAGCGATCCGAAGACCGGATCAGGACGGAGCTGGCTGCGGCTGGCGGTGATGTTTCCCATGTCGCTGTCCTTGGCTTAACCCTTCTTCGCGCCGTACAGGCTACGGGACTGCTTGCGGCCCGACACACCGAGCGTGTCTAAGGCCCCGCGGATGATGTGATAGCGGACACCCGGCAGGTCGCGGACACGACCGCCGCGGATCAGCACGATCGAGTGCTCCTGCAGGTTGTGTCCTTCGCCAGGGATGTAGACCGTCACTTCCTTCTTGTTGGAGAGCCGCACGCGGGCGATCTTGCGAAGCGCCGAGTTGGGCTTCTTTGGCGTCATCGTCCGCACTTGTAGGCAGACGCCGCGCTTCTGCGGACACTTGTCGAGCACCGGCGACTTGGAGAACTTGCGCTTGGGCCGGCGGCGATGACGGATGAGCTGACTGATCGTAGGCATGCGGAGCGGAGACTATAGGGTCGGGAAGGAATGATCGAGCCCCAGAAGATACCCGACGCTCGAGGCCGACGGAAGCCGCCCGCCCGGGAGTCGGAAAAGGGCGGGCCGAAGCGGCCGGTCGCGGCGGGGTGACGTGCCGGGAGGTCAGGCCGGATGCAGGATCTCGCCCCTTCCCCCGGCCAGCACGTCGCCGTGCCACTGCCGGAATCGCGTGGGCAGGGGCAGGGCGGGCTCGAAGCCGAGCCGGTGCAGATGCTCCACCAACAGCGAAATGAAGGGCGGCGTCCAGGCACGGCCGCGGCGGAAGGTGACGGGGATAGCGGGCTCGTCGGCCAGCGCAACGAGCGATCCGCGACGCATCGCAAGGCCGGCGTGACGACCGACCCGGCCCGCCACGACGACCGTGCCGGCCCGCATCTCGAAGGCCGCCGCCTCGCCGCACGCGCCGCCCACCGCCACCAAGCCCCGCCGCAGCCGCTGTCCGGCCAGCCGGCCGACATCCCCGGCGACGACGACCAGGCCGCCGCGCATGCCGTGGTCCGATCCGGGCAGCGCTGCCCCGACGTTGTCGCCCGCTCGGCCGGCCACGAGCACCTGACCACCGGCCATTTCGGCGGCCAGCCAGTCGCCCGCGTCGCCGGCCACCTCCAGCCGGCCGCCCGTCATGCCTTCGGCGGCGTGGCGACCGACGGAACCGCTCACGCGGACAGAGCCCGCCGACATGCCGGCCGCGATCCCGTGGACCCGCGCGAAGTCGCCCCGACACTCGAGTGCGGAGTCTTTCGCATCGCCCGCGACGGCGAACAGGTCGCCGAGTTCGGCGGGCCGTTCGTCGGCGACGATCCCCAGCCGCCGGATCGCGGAGACCGACAGGTCGGTGAGGCGATCGGGAACGATGCCCGTCAGGTCGATCGCGAGCGGGCCGCCGGCGGCGAGATCGGTGGCGGGCGAGAGGACGAGCGTCATCGGAGGACACGAGGCGGCCGGGCCGCGGGCGATCTCCCGCCCGCGGCCCAGAGCATACCGGCTGCCCCGCCCGCGTGGACCGCGGTCTCGGGCACGCGGCGATTCGACCGTCGGTTGCGTGGCCGACGGTCGGGGTCGACGTCGGCCACGGCCCGCTAGGTCAGCACCGGCACCTCTGCGAGGTGCTGGCGGGCGACTTCCCGAGTTCCACAGTGAGCACGCCCTCGTTGTACCGCGCCGTCACCGTCCCCGGATCGACGGACTCCGGCAGCGGGATCGAACGGCTGAAGGTGCCGTAGCTGCTTCCTCGGTGTGCCCAGCCCGCGCCCTGGCCTCCCGTTCGGACGTCTTCTCGCCCGAGGTCACCAGCCGGTCTTCCGCCACGCTGACGTCGACGTCCTTAAGGTCGATCCCCGGCAGCCAGCGGCCCGGCTCCGCGGTCTCGAACCAGGTCGACGCCAGCGGCGGGCGGCTGAACAGCCCTCGAACAGGCGATTCATCTCGTCGCGAGAATCGGCCAGGGTGGCCAGGCCGGGCTCGATGCCGGTGGACCGCTTCGTGCGAAAAGGAATCAGACTTATCGCATGCTTCCTTTTCGAGACAGGAAAGGAAACCAGGGAACCAAACACGGCTGCCACGCGGTCGGGGTCAGACGGCACGCACCTCGACTTTGCAAGGCCTGACGGCGGCCAGCCGCGGGACGCGGACGCTCAGCACGCCCCGCGCGTAGTCGGCCGTGATCTGCGAGGCGTCGAACCCTTCGCCCAGCCGAAAGCTCCGCCGGTAGTCTCCGATGCCGTACTCCTGCCGGATCGCCCGGCCCGGCAGGTCGCGGGCGGGCACGGTCGCCCGCACCGAGAGCACGCCGTCCTCGAACGTCACCGCGATGTCCGCGGGCGTGGCCCCCGGCATGTCGGCATCGAAGACCACCACCGCCCCCTCGTCGCGGATGTCGACGTTGGGCTGATAGGTGAGGGGAGTGGTCGGTTCGGTCGCCCGCGGGCCGGCCGTCGCGGCTTGGGGCATGGCATTGGTCGTCATGGTGTGTCTCCTGGAAGCGTGACAGGGGGAGCGTGGAACGGGGACGAGGCCCACCGCCGGTCAGGCCGAGCGGACTTCGACGCGGTGGGGCTGGGCCTCGGGGGCCTTCGGGCAGGTGACCGTGAGCACGCCGTTGACGAGTCGCGCCTCGACGCGAGCAGCGTCGACCGCGACCGGCATCGGAATCCGCCGCTCGAACATGCCGGTGCCGCGCTCGCGGCGATGCCACGTGACCTTCGGCTCGGTGCCGTCGTCCGGCGACCGGCCGTTGGCCGCCTCGCAGCCGCCCCGTCGCGATCCCTTCAGCACCAGTTCCTCGCCGGTGACCGAAATGTCGACGTCGGCGGTATCGAGGCCGGGCACCTCGGCCTCGATCGTGATCGCCTTGCCGCTCTCGCGGACGTTGACGGCCGGAAACGCCCCGTCGGGACGTAGCCCCCAGCCGTGCAGCGGCGGGGCCGCGGTCAGGGAGGTCCAGAGCCGGTCGAACTCATCACGCAAGTCTTCCATCGGGAGCGCGAATCCCGTGCGAAATGTCGTCATGGGGAAGGTCTCCTGGGGTGTCATTGAAGGGTCAGGTGAGCCCGTTCCCTGCACCGAATCCGGAGCGTCAATCCCGACAACTTGAGACGCGTGGCCGGGAAGGATTCGTCCGGTCGGTGCCGAAAAACAAGTCGGCAACCTGCCCTGAGGAAGACCGAGCAAACAGCGTGCCGAACGCCCGTGAACACCCGAACACCCGACGGGCACGCGGGCGACGGGCAGAGGGGGCCGTGAAACCGCGGCGGCCGGCCGGCCGGCCGCTCGACGTGGAGGGTCGCACGGGTGATGCGGGCTGTCAGGCTGGCAGATCGGCGGCACGGGACCGCCACCGCGTTGAGGGGCCTCCGGCGTCCCCTATACTGCCCCTCCACGCTAAGACGCGAGCGGGCCGTCGGTGCCGAGCGCCGCGGTCATGGCCAAGCAGGGACAAGAGGCACATGCGATGAGGTTCACGCTTCTCGACCGAGTCGTCGCCATCGAGCCCGGCCGCAGCATCACCGCCCTCAAGACGGTCACGCTCTCCGAGGAATACCTCGCCGACCACTTTCCGCGGTTTCCGGTCCTGCCCGGCGTGCTGATGCTCGAGGCGATGACCCAGGCCGCAGCCTGGACGATCCGGCTGGGCGAGGACTTCGCCCATGCGATCGTCGTCCTGCGGGCCGCCCGCAACGTGAAGTACGGCGATTTCGCCGAGCCCGGCAAGACGCTCACCGTGCACGCCGAGGTGCTCTCGCAGGACGAGACCACCACCAAGATCAAGGCCAGCGGCTCGATCGGCGACAAGACCAGCCTGACGGCCAGGCTCGTGCTCGAGCGCTACAACCTCGCCGATCGGATGTCCCACGGCGCGGCGCTCGACGCCCGGGTCCGGGTGGAGATGCGGCGGCTGTGGTCGCTGCTCCACCCTGCCACCCGGGGCGACGGCCAACCGCGGCACGTCACCTACGCCACGCCCCTGGCCGGGGCCGGCCTCGCGGCTGCCGCGGCTGTTTCCCGCTGATCCAGCGGGCGGGATCGGGAATCCGGCAGGGTGCGGGTTCCCAGGCGGGCTGGGCCACATTACAACCTTGGCTGGATTCTGCTCCGTCCCGACCCCGTTTTCGAGGTGAACAGTCGATGCCGTCCCGCGATGAAATCTTCGACAAGGTGAAGGGCGCGCTGGTGGAGGCTCTCGGAGTCGACGAGGAGGAAGTCTCCCCGTCGGCGACCATGGTGGGTGATCTGGGGGCCGAGTCGATCGACTTCCTCGACATCGTGTTCCGTCTCGAGAAGGCGTTCGGCATCAAGATCCAACGCGGCGAGCTGTTTCCGGAAGACGTGCTCTCGAGCAGCGAGTTCGTGAGCAACGGCAAGGTCAACGCCGCCGGCCTTAAGGAACTCAGGACGCGGATGCCCTTCATCGACCTGGCCAGGTTCGAAGCCAACCCCAGCGTGCAAAACTTTCCCAACACGCTGACCGTGGAGGACATGGTTCGGTACGTCGAGAGCAAGCTCGCGGCATAGCCCCGTCGGGCGGGACGCTGGGCCGACCCGGCGACAGGACGGCGGCTCGACCGCTCCTCATTCATGCGCTGGTTCTGGATCGACAGGTTCAACGAGTTCGTGCGGGGCCGGCACGCCACCGCCGTCAAGAACGTCTCGCTCGCCGAGGAGCATCTCCACGAGCACTTTCCCGGGGCGGCGCTGATGCCCAACTCGCTGGTCGTCGAGGGCATGGCCCAGACGGCCGGCCTGCTGGTGGCCGAGGCGATCGACTACAACCGTCGGGTCGTACTGGCGAAGGTCGCGGCAGCGGAGTTCCACTTCGACGCGGTCCCGGGCGACACGATCGTCTTTCGGGCCGAGGTGCTCGACCTGAAAGCCACCGGCTCGCTCACCAAGGTGACCAGCCAGGTCGGTGAGCGGCTGCAGGGCGAGGCGGAACTGTTCTTCGCGCACCTCGAGCCCGGGGAGGGCGTGCCCAAGTTGTTCGAGCCCCACGAGTTGTTGCAGTGGCTCGACCAGATGCACATCTACGACGTGGGTCGCGACGAGGCAGGGCAACCGTTGGTCCGGCCTGACTGGTGAGCTGCCGGCGGCGACGCGAGGAGGCGAGCGATGGTGGCGGGCAGGCGTAGGGTCGTGGTCACGGGCATCGGCTGCGTGACGCCGCTGGGCGTGCGGGTCGAGGAGCTCTGGAAGAACCTCGTCGCCGGACGGTCGGGCGTGGGGTTGACGACCGTGTTCGACGCCTCGCGGTTCCCCACCAAGATTTCGGCCGAGGTGCGCGACTGGGACGTCTCCGCCGAGGGAGAACGGGCGGCCGACTGGCAGTACTGCGGACGGCACACGAAGTTCGCGGCCGGCGCTGCCCTCCAGGCGATGCGGGATGCGGGCCTGCCCAAGGGACTGGAGTCGGATCCCGCGAGGCTGGGCATCTACCTGGGCAGCGGCGAGGGGCAGCAGGCCTTCGACGCCTTTACGAGCATGATGATGGCGGCCATTGACGGTGACTCGCTCGACGTCGCGAAGTTCACGAAACTCGGCCTCGAGACGCTCCATCCGCTCACCGAGGTGGAGCAGGAGCCCAACATGCCCGCCGGCCACCTGGCGGCCTTGTTCGACGCCCAGGGGCCCAACCTCAACTGCCTGACCGCCTGCGCCGCGTCCAGCCAGGCGATCGGCGAGGCGCTGGAGATCATCCGCCGAGACGAGGCCGACGTGATGCTTTCGGGCGGCTGCCACAGCATGATCCATCCGTTCGGCGTCACGGGCTTCAATCTCCTCACGGCCCTGTCGACGCGGAACGACGAGCCTCAGCGGGCCAGCCGCCCGTTCGACAACCAGCGGGACGGCTTCGTGCTCGGCGAGGGAGCGGCGATGGTCGTGCTCGAGGAACTCGAGCACGCGCGACGGCGCGGGGCCAGGATCCACGGGGAGGTGGTCGGCTACGGATCCACGGCCGATGCCTACCGCATCACCGACACGCATCCCGAGGGTCGGGGCGCCGCGGCCTGCATCCGCATGGCGCTCGACGACGCGGTGATGGGGCTCGACGGCATCGACTACATCAATGCCCACGGCACGAGCACCGACGTCAACGACAGGGTCGAGACGCTGGCCATCAAGAAGGTGTTTGGCGAGCGGGCCTACAAGATCCCGGTATCGAGCACGAAGAGCATGATGGGCCACCTGATCGCAGCCGCCGGGGCGACAGAGTTGATCGTCTGCCTGCTGGCGATCCGCGACAGCCTGCTGCCCCCGACGATCAACTACGAAGACCCCGATCCCAACTGTGACCTCGACTACGTGCCCAACAAGGTTCGGGAGTCGAAGTGCGAACGGGCCCTGTCCAACAGCTTTGGGTTCGGCGGACAGAACATCTCGCTTATCGTAAGCCGCTTCGACGGCTGACGATGGCGGTCTCGTGGGAGCGGCGGACCCCGCCACGTGATGGGGGCCCCGAGTCCCGCGTTTGCCCAGCTTGCCAGCCGCAGAGTTTTCTCAACTGGCCCGGCCGGCACGACCGATACTACCGGTGACTGTGGATGCGTGCGCCGGCAGTGGTTCGCCGCCGGTCGCCACGCTCCGCCTTAGCGGGAGCCCTCCCATGCATCGCTCGCCTGCCAGCCTCCGGATCCTGGGCCTCGTCGCGACAGCGGCCCTCGTCGCCACGAGCAGTGGCTGCTCGATCATCGACCGCCTCTTCCTGTTGAACGTCGATGGCCCGTATTCCCAGGGCCACCAGACG